>JBIOVW010000826.1:0-3428 GCA_044867945.1 Nakamurella sp.
CCGGGTGAGAAACAGCAGTTCGAGGGCGAGTTCGGCGGCGGACGCCATCGGTCCGGGGTCCTCGGTGCCGGACGCGCCGAGTCGCCTGGCCACCTCGGTGACCGCCTGCACCGCGGGCAGGGAGGCCGCGACCGCGGCGGCGGGCACGAGGTCGCCGGTGCGCACCGGGGTTGCGGTGACCGCGTCCGCCAGCGCCGTCAGGTCGACCCCGCGCAGGGATCGGCGGGCGGTGTCGGCGGTGGCCCGCCGCAGCAGGTGCTCCAGGATGTCGGCCTCGCGGCCTTCCTCGCCCGCGGCGAACTCCAACTTGCCACGAAGTACCGACGGCACCGTCAGCAGGTCGACCGGTCGCGCGGTGGCGTTGCTCTCGCGGACGAGCGCGGCCCGGCGCAGGGCCGCGCCGGCGACCGTCTCGGCGGCGGCCACCGAGAACCGGGCGGACACCCCGGATCCCTGGTCGATCGCCGACGACTCACGCAGCAACCGGGTGAATCTGGCCAGGATCTCCAGCAGGTGCTCGGGCACCGCCGCGACCAGGTCGGCCTCCTGCCGGATGACCGCGACCTCGTCGGCCAGTTCGGGTGGGTAGTGGGTGCGGATCTCGGCGCCGAACCGATCTTTGAGCGGGGTGATGATCCGCCCCCGGTTGGTGTAGTCCTCCGGGTTGGCCGACGCGACCAGCAGCACGTCCAGCGGCAGCCGTAGCGTGTAGCCGCGGACCTGGATGTCGCGTTCCTCCATCACGTTCAGCAGTGACACCTGGATCCGTTCGGCCAGGTCGGGCAGCTCGTTGATGGCCACGATGCCGCGGTGGGCCCGGGGCACGAGCCCGTAGTGGATCGTCTCCGGATCGCCCAACGAGCGGCCCTCGGCGACCTTCACCGGATCGACGTCGCCGATCAGGTCGGCGACCGCGGTGTCCGGGGTGGCCAGCTTCTCGGTGTACCGCTGCGACCGGTGGCGCCAGGCGACCGGCAGGTCGTCGCCGAGGTCGTTGGCCCGGCGCACTGACGCCGGGATGATCGGCTGGTAGGGGTGTTCGCCGAGGTCGGAGCCGTCGATGACGGGGGTCCACTCGTCCAGCAGGGCCGGCAGCGAGCGCAGCAGTCGGGTCTTGCCCTGGCCGCGTTCGCCGAGCAGCACGACGTCGTGCCCGGCCAGCAGGGCCCGTTCCAGTTGGGGCAGCACGGTGGCGTCGAAGCCGACGATGCCCGACCAGGGGTTGCGTTCGGCGCACAGGGCGGCGAGGAGATTCTCCCGGAGCTCCTGCCTGACGCCGCGCAGGCGGTGACCGGAGGCGCGCAGCTCCCCGACGGTGCGCGGCAGATCGGCGGTTGCGGTGGTCGTCACCTTCCAGACGCTACGCCCGCCCCCTTGCGCCACGGGGGCGTTGTTCGCCCTCGGCGGATCGCGGCGCACGGTGACATGCTCGGGCGATGCGCGCCGAACAGATCACCGATCCGGTTACCTACCACGGCGAGGGGCCGGTGTGGTCCGCCTCCTGGGGTGGGCTGCGCTGGGTGGACATGCTGGCCGGTGACGTTCTGGCGCTCGGTCCCGACGGTGGCGTGACCCGGCGGCACGTCGGCTCGATCGCGGCCGCGCTGCGGCCGAGAAGTGTTGGTGGGGCGGTGATCGCGGTCGAGCGGGGGTTCGCGCTGCAGGACGCCGGCGGCTCATTGCGGACGTTGCCGGAGGTGTGGCGCGACCCGTCGCTGCGGATGAACGAGGGCAGCTGCGACCCGCAGGGCCGCTTCTACTGCGGATCCATGTCGTACCAACGGGTGCGCGGGGCGGGGGCGCTGTATCGGCTCGATCCCGACCTGTCCGTGCGGAACGTCCTGACCGGCGTGACGATCTCCAACGGTCTCGAGTGGAGCCCGGACGGGTCGCTCGTCTACTACAACGACACCCCGACCCGCCGGGTGGACGTGTTCGACTTCGACCCGGAGACCGGGTTGTCGGATCGCCGGCCGTTCGTGGTGCTCGACGAGGAGCGGCCGGACGGGTTGACCGTCGACGCCCAGGGCGGCGTCTGGGTCGCGTTCAACGGTCAGGGTCGGGTGCACCGGTACACATCCGGTGGGCGGCTTTCCGAGGTCGTCGAGGTCGGGGCGGCCAAGACGACCGCGTGTTGCCTGGGCGGATCCAACCTGGATCGGCTGTTCATCACCACCTCGCGGGAGAATCTGCCGGACGGCGCCGACCCGCTCGCCGGGGCGCTGTTCGTCGCCGATGTGGGGGTAGCCGGACTTCCGGCGCGGCCGTTCGCCGGCTGACCGGGGCGGGTGGGTGGTTCCAACGACAGTTCTGGGACTTTCGGCCCTGGCCCCAGACGATCCCGGCAACGATCCTGAGGGCCGGGACAATGGCGTCCCCCATCCTAGGGAGTCACCATGGGTACCAACGAGGAACGGCGCATCGGTCAGGAAGCGGCCCGGTCGGTGGGGAACCGGACCGGCGGGGTCACTCGGTCCGAGCGGGCGATGCAGCGTTTCCTGGCGGCCGAGGTGTTCGAGACGCATACGGAGACGGCGCCGGCGGGCTGGGCGGACAGGCCGCAGCACCCCGCAGAACCCCGAACCAACACGCAGGCCGATTCGTAGACTCTCGGTTCATGGCGAAGCGTCAGTGGTCCGAACTCAGCACCTCGGCGAAGGTGGCGGTGGTCGGTCTCGCCGCAGTCGAGGCGGTGGTGACCACCATCGCCGCCCGCGACCTGCACGGCCGGACGGACGCGCAGGTGAACGGTCCGCGCTGGCTGTGGCGAATCGCGTTCTTCGTTCAGCCGTTCGGCCCAGTCGGCTACCTGCTGTTCGGTCGGCGTCGCTGAGCACCTGCCCCTCGCCGGCTCGAGCGACCTGCGGATTCGGCGGCCGGTTGAACCTGCCGGTGACTCACGTCGACGTGGCCGGGTTCGAGGCCGCCCGACGGGCACGCGCCCGGCGCTTGCCCTCGTGCATGGCCGCCACCCTGGCCACCGGGATGGCCCGACCCTCCTCGACCAGTTCCGTCGGCAGAGCCATCGGCGGCGGCATCAGCTCGGCCCACGGGTCGGCGCCGTCGAGCAGGGACACCGCGTTGCGGATGGTGAAGTCGGACGGGTGCGCCCGGTCGAGGGCATCCCAGGACAGCGGGAACGACACCGGGACGCCGGGCCGGAGTCGCGGGCTGTAGGCGGCGACCACCGTCGCGCCACCGGCGCGGGTCGCGTCGATGAACACCTTCCCGTGCCGGTCCTCGACGATGTAGGCGGTGGTGGCCACCTCGGGGTCCAGCCGGGCCGCGCGGGCCGCCACCGCGCGGGTCGCGGCGGCCGCCTCCTCCGCCTCGACCTCGGGAACCAGCGGCACGAAGATGTGCACCCCCTTGGACCCGCTGGTCTTGACCGCTCCGGCCGGGCCGAGTTCGTCCAACGCCCGCCGGAC
>JBIOVW010000827.1:0-4440 GCA_044867945.1 Nakamurella sp.
GGGCTACGGGGGCGCTGCCGGACCAGCGTAGGGCCCGGCCGATCAGCCGGGGTCGGGCGGGAGGGCAGGGTCGGGCGGGAGGGCCAAGGACAACGCGATGCCGTCCAGGATGTCGTGCTCGGAGATCGTGACGGTTTCGATCGGGAAGCCGGTCGGCACCCGCGCCGCCACCAGCGACACCACGGCGGACAGGATCAGCGCCCCACCGCCGATGACGTCCACCCGGCCGGGATGCATGTAGCCCAGCGCGGCGCGGTGCGCGCGGGTGGCGCCCAGCAGCGTCTGGGCGACCGCGTGCACCCGCTCGACCGGGATCCGGGCGAGGTGGATTCGGGCGGGGTCGTAGGTGGGCAGCTTCAGCGCCGCCGCGGCCACCGTTGTCGAAGTGCCGGACACCGGCACCAGCCGTCGCACGGTCGGCACCGGTAGCCGGTCCAGTCCATCGCCGAGCACTGCGTGGGCCCACCGCCGGGCCTCGTCCCGCTCGGCCGGCGTCGGCGGGTCGGACCGCAGGATCCGCTCGGTGATCCGAACGCACCCGATGTCCAGGCTGATCCCGCCGGCCAGCCGGTTCGCCGCGCCGTCGCGCTCGCCGATCACCAGCTCGGTGGAACCCCCGCCGATGTCCACCACCAGGAACGGGCCGTCGGCCGGGTCGAGGTCGCCGACCGAACCGGCGAACGTCAGCTCCGCCTCCTCCGCGCCGCTGATCACCTCGGGATCCTGGCCGATGGTTCCGCGGACCATCTCGACGAAGTCGGCGCGGTTCTGCGCGTCCCGGGTGGCGGAGGTGGCGACCATCCGCGTCCGCACCGCACCGGAGGCGGAAATGATCGCCGCGTAATCGGCCAGCGCCCGCCAGGTCCGGTCCAGTGCGTGGCTGGACAGCCGACCGGTGGCGTCCACCCCCTGGCCGAGCCGAACCACCCGCATCTCGCGGTGCACGTCGGTGAGCCGGGGCCGCCCATCGGGCTCGCGGGCCACGTCGGCGACCAGCAGGCGGATCGAGTTGGTTCCGCAGTCGATGCCGGCGACCCGCATCGCAGCACCAGCCCGTCCGCCTGCCATGTCCATGGATCGGACCGTACCCGGACGGCCTCGACCCGCCCGCGGCACACTGGCCTCAGCCCACGCCCCGAGGAGGCCCAGCGCCGTGCCGCCGACCCACACCGTCACCAACACCGTCGAACCGCTCGTCGGGTTCGACGCCGCCGCCCCGGACCCGGCGCTGGCCGCCGGGCTGGCCGCCGCGGGCAGCGCGCTGACCGCGGACCTGCACGGCCTGGCCGTGGACGCCGGGTCCGCCGAATGGGCCGGGCACGCCCGGCTGGCCGACACGCACCATCCCGTCCTGCACACCCACGACAGGGCCGGGCACCGGATCGACGAGGTGGAGTACCACCCGTCCTGGCACGCCCTGATGACCCGGGCGGTCGCCGCCGGGCTGCAGGCCGCACCCTGGGCCCCCGACGCAGGGCCGCACGCCCACCTGCATCGGGCCGCCGGCTTCTACCTGTGGACGCAGACCGATTCCGGCCACATGTGTCCGATCTCGATGACCTACGCGGCCGTCCCGGCCCTGCGTCACGATCCCGGCCTGGCGCGGGAATACGAACCGGGCCTGCGGTCGCGCGACTACGACTTCGGCCTGCGGCCGGCGGCGATCAAACGGGGTCTGCTGGCCGGCATGTCGATGACGGAGAAGCAGGGCGGGTCGGACGTGCGGGCGGCGAGCACCACCGCGACACCCGGCGACGACGGGTACCGGCTCGTCGGGCACAAGTGGTTCACCTCCGCCCCGATGAACGACCTGTTTCTCACCCTGGCCCAGGCGCCGGGCGGGCTGACCTGCTTCCTGGTGCCCAGGGTGCGGCCCGACGGTGTCCGCAATGCCATCGCCGTCCTGCGGCTGAAGGACAAGCTGGGCAACCGCTCGAACGCCTCGAGCGAGATCGAGTACGACGGCGCGCTGGGGTGGCGCCTGGGCGGCGAAGGCCGCGGGGTCGCGACGATCCTCGAGATGGTGACGATGACCCGGCTGGACTGCGTGCTCGGCTCGGCCGGACAGATGCGGGCCGGGCTGTCCCAGGCCGCGTTCTATGCGGCGCACCGGCGGGCGTTCGGCCGCCGGTTGGTCGACCACGAGGCCATGACCGCCGTGCTGGCCGACCTGGCGGTCGAGTCGTGGGCGGCGACCCTGACCGCGCTGCGGCTGGCCGACCTGGTCGACTCGGTCAGCACAGCCGGTGACCCAGAGGCGGCCGGTCTGCTGCGGATCGCGCTGCCGTCGGCCAAGTTCTGGACGTGCAAGCGGGCCGTGCCGGTGCTGGCCGAGGCCCTCGAGTGCCTGGGCGGCAACGGGTACGTCGAGACGTTCCCGATGGCCCGGCTGCTGCGCGAGTCCCCGCTGAACGGCATCTGGGAGGGCTCGGGCACGGTCACCGCGCTGGACGCCGTCCGGGCCCTGCACAAGGCGCCGGAGTGCGCCGACACGCTGCTGGGAGAGCTGGCCGCCGCCGCCGGTGGGCATCCGGCGTTCGACGTCGCCGTGAAGGAGTTGGCGACGATGCTGCGCGACGCGCCGGATCCGGTGCTGGCCCGGCGGCTGTGTTCGCTTGCCGCGCGGACGTTCGCCGCGAACCTGCTCATCCGGCACGCGCCCGCCCCGGTGGCCGACCTGTATTGCGCGACCCGGCTGGACTGGGTCGGTGACCGGGCGTTCGGCGAGCTGCCGAGCGGGATCGACGTGCGAAACCTGGTCGAGTCGGTGACCCCGGTGCCGGGCTGATCCGTCCTGGCGACCCCGGCATGGTGAGTTCTCCCCGTTGTCCACGGCCCCGCTTCTGCCCTACCGTCCGCAACAGGAGCCGACGAGGGGTGGGGTGCCGTGACCGCGGGGATGGTGGGCAATGACCCGGAGGAGTTGCGCGCGCTGGCCGTCGTGCTCCGGACAACCGGCACCAACCTGGCGACCACCCGGCAGAACCTGGACGCCCGGCTGGCCTCCTCGTCCTGGGTCGGCGACGACGCCGACGCCTTCCGCACGGACTGGTACCGCGCCCGGCGCCTGGTGCTGGCGCAGGCGTCGACGATGCTGCAGGAGGCATCGGTCACGTTGATCCGCAACGCGGACGAGCAGGACCGGGCCAGCACCGCCGACGGTGGTGGCACCGGGTCGAGGGGTTCGACCGGCGGCGGTTCGGCCGGCGACTACGTCGACCAGGCGTACGCGCAGGCGGGCATCGATCCGGACGCCTGGGATCCGGGCGCCGGCGTCGACGGCAACCGGGAGAACATCGAGGCGGTCTACGCCTACTACGCGCAGCTGTTCCGGGACCATCCGGAGTTGATGTGGTCCGGGATGGCCGCGCTGATCGGGCCCAGTTTCTACGCCGGATTCCAGGACCTGGACACCTTCGCGGACCTGGCCGACCTGGCCGGCCGGCTGGTGAACAACCCGGTGTTCGACCGGCTGCCACCCGGGCTGAATCCGGCGGACGTCTTCGACCGGCTGTTCCCGCCCGGCGTCGGACCTAGCCTGCGGGAGCTCGCCGAGATGAGCGCCGAGGACATCGAGGCCGAGTTCCGCTGGTACGAAACCACGTTCCTGGGCATGCAGCAGGAGATCTTCCTGGACATGGCGCCCCAGCACGAGGCGTACACCACCGACGGCATGACCGGGATCCGGACCCTGCTCGACGACGGGATGATCGATCGGGCGACCTACGACGCGTGGGCCAGCATCGACGAGGGTGCGACCACCGGGAACACCGCCCTGATCCAGCAGGGAAACGAGTACCTGCTGCGCCGTGAGCAGTCCGAGATCATCCGCGATCAGTACGACGCGATGTACCAGCGGCAGGTGACCGGGCCCGCGCTGACCTACCTGATGACGCTGGTCGGTCAGCCGTCGGTGCCCGGCGCGCAGGGCTTCTCGGACGTCTTCCCGCTGACGGCCAGCACAGAGATCGGCCTCGGTCCGGAGGACGTCTACGTCGGCACCCCCCGCGAGGTGCCGATCGTCGGATGGGGTCTGCCGCACATCGGCCACGAGTTCGACAATCCGGTGCAGGGCACCCTGACGATCACCACCCCGTTGCCGAATGGCAACATCGCCCATTTCGACGACCGGTGGGCGCTGATCGAGCAGGACACCCTGCCCGCCTACCAGGACATGACCCGCGAGGAGGTGCTCGAGGTGCTGCAGACCCCGGTCGGCGAGCGGGCGGACGAGCTGACCATCGACGACCGGATCGACGACATCGTCAAGGACCTGGTGACCGACTGGCAGCTCGACCTCGACCAATGACGACCTCGCCGTCATTCCGGAGGCGACGGGCCCGCTCGCTCGCCGCCGTCGGGCCGGCCGTCGTCCTGGTCGTCGTGACAACCATTTTTCTGGCCGGCTGCACCACCTCCCCGTCCGAACCGCCCGCCAGC
>JBIOVW010000828.1:0-8604 GCA_044867945.1 Nakamurella sp.
CCTGGCCGACCGACTGTTCGTTGTGGGACGTCCATGCGGCGGCCGCCCCGCAGGGAACCGGTCACGGCGCCGGCGCCGACCCCCGACATCGCCGCGACGGTGGCGGCCGACGCGGCTGCTCTGCGCCGGGTACTGGCCCCCTGGGCGGTGGACCGTGACTACCGCACTTCCGCGATAGGGCCGTCCCGGCATCGGCTTTCCGCTCGGTCGAGGACCTGGCCCGGCTGCGCCGGATCCGAGACGAGCACGACCCGGACGGAGTCATCCGGAGCTACCAGGAGCGCAGCGCGGTGACCGGCACGTCCGGCAGCGCCGACCGACCGGCCAACGCGACGAGTTCGACCGCCACCGCGACCCCGGCGATGTCGGCGCCGGCGCGACGCAGCAGCCGGCAGGCGGCGGCCGCGGTTCCGCCGGTGGCCAGCACGTCGTCGATCACCAGCACCCTGGCTTGCGGCGGTACATCGTCCGGATGCAGTTCCAGCCGCGCGGTGCCGTACTCCAGCGCGTACTCCTCGGCCATGATCCGGCCGGGCAGCCGGCCAGGCTTGCGCACCGCCAGCACGCCGGTACCGGCGACCATTGCTGCCGCGGCGCCGAGCAGGAACCCACGGGAGTCCAGGCCGGCGATCAGCGTCGCGTCCGGCGCGGCGCCGGCCAACGCCACGGCGATCGCCCGCAGCGCCGGGCCGTCGGCGAGCACCGGGGTGAGATCCCGGAACAGCACCCCTGGCCGGGGAAAGTCCGGCTGAACCCGGACGAGCCGATCGAGCGCGGCGCCGGCCGCCGCCAGGGCCTGGGTCACCGGGTCAGCGGCCGCGCTTGCCGGACGGTCGCGCCGTCGGACCGGACTTGCCACGCGGGCCGGATTTCCCGGCCGGGCGTACCGGCTTGGCGCCCGGCTTGGGCGCGGCGCCGGGCTTCAGGTCCGGCCGCACCGCGGTGGCGGCGGACGCTGCCGCGGGGGCGGGCTCGGCCGCCTCGGCGGGTTTGGTTCGGACCACGGTCGCACCGCCGGTCCGGCCGATCGGGTCGCCGTCGGCGTCCACGATCAAACCCTCGGCCTTCCGCTTGGCCTGCACCCTGGCGGTGTGCGCCTTGATCGCCGGGTCACGCAGCTTCAGGTCGACGGCGAACGGCACCGCGATGAACACCGACGAGTAGGCGCCGACCATCATGCCGATGAGCATCACCAGGGACAGGTCCTTGAGCGTCCCGGACCCCAGGATGGCAACGCCGGCGACGAGCAGCCCGGCCACCGGCAGCAGCGCGATGAGCGACGTGTTGATCGACCGCATGAGCGTCTGGTTGATGGCCAGGTTGGCGGCCTCGGGGTAGGTCCGCCGGTTCAGCGAGGTCAGGCCCTTGGTGTTCTCCTGCACCTTGTCGTAGACGACGACCGTGTCGTACAGCGAGAAGCCCAGGATCGTCAGCAGGCCGATCACGGTCGCCGGCGTGACCTCGAACCCGACCAGCGAATAGATGCCGGCGGTGATGATCAGGTCGTGCAGCACTGACACGACGGCGCCGGCGGCCATCCGCTTCTCGTACCGGATCCACAGGAACGCGGCGACCGCGACCAGGAAGACGACGACGGCCAGCAAGGCACGCTGGAAGATCTCCGCGCCCCAGGTCTCGGACACCGCCGAGTCGGAAACCCCGCCGGGGGGGCTGAACGCCTCGTTGACCGCGGCCTTGGCCGCGATGACCTGCTCGACCGTCAGCGACGGGGAGGTCACCTGGATCTGGCTGCCCACGGTCTGCACCGACTCGGTCTCCACGCCGGTCGCCGACGTCACCGTCTGGGCGACCTGGGTGCTGGACACCGACGAGGCGCCGTCCGCCGGTTGGAAGGTCAGGGTGGTGCCGCCGGCGAAGTCGATGCCGTACTGGAAGCCGCGGAACACGATCAGCAGGATCGAGCCGACCACCAGCACCGTCGAGACGATGTAGTAGATCTTGCGCCGACCCAGGACGTTGAAGGCGCCGGTGCCGGTGGACAGCCGGGTCCAGAAGCCGGCCCGGCGGCCGTACTGCTTGTCCGCGGTGGCCGTCGCGTTCAGTGCGGCCGGCGTGACCGTTTCCTCGGAACTCATACCGACACCTCCTTCGCGCCGAGCCGGGCGGCGGCGGCCCGCTGCTCCGCGCCGGCCTTGGCCACCCCGCCCAGACCCGACCAGATCGGGGACTGGAACAGCTTGGCACCGGCCGCCAGGTGTACCAGCGGATGCGTCACCAGGAACACCACCACCAGGTCGAGGACCGTAGTCAGGCCCAGGGTGAACGCGAAGCCCTTCACCTCACCCACGGCCAGCAGGTACAGGATGAACGCGGACAGGAAGGACACCGCGTCGGCGGACAGGATCGTCCGCTTGGCCCGGGTCCAGCCGCGCGGCACGGCGGAGCGGAACGTCCGGCCCTCCCGCACCTCGTCCTTGATGCGTTCGAAGTAGATGACGAACGAGTCGGCGGTGATGCCGATCGCGATGATCAGGCCGGCGACGCCGGCCATGTCCAGGCTGTAGCCGATCCACCGGCCCAGCAGCACCAGCACCGGGTACACCAGCCCGAACGAGAGGATCAGCGACAGGATGGTGATCAGCCCGAGGAGCCGGTAGTAGATGAGGCAGTAGACGATCACCAGCAGCAGCCCGATGCCGCCGGCGATGATGCCCGCGATCAGGTACTGGTAGCCGAGCTCGGCGCTGACGTTCACCGATTCGGCCCGGTCGAAGGCCAGCGGCAGGGCACCGAACTTGAGCGAGTTGGCCAGGGCCGCAGCCGACGCCTGGGTGAAGGAGCCGGAGATCTCCGTCCCCGGAGTGGTGATCGGGCCGCTGATCCGGGGCGCGGAGATGACCTGACCGTCCAGGGTCATCGCGGTGAGCGTGCCGGTGTGCGAGGCGGTGTACGACGACCAGGTCGAGTAGCCCTCCGACTTGAACGTCATGTTGACCACCCAGCCGGCGCCCTGGCTGCTTTGCCCGGAGGTGGCGTTGTCGATCTGGGTGCCGGCGATCAGGGTCTTGTCCAGCAGGTAGAGCGCGTCGCCGGTGTCCGAGCAGGCCAACAGCGGCTTGTTCGGGTCGTCCAGGCCGCGATAGGGCTCGAGGTCCGCGCAGCTGATGGTGGGCATGACCGTCTGGGCCGAGGCCTGCCACGCGTCGAACGCCGCCTGGTCGGTGCCCAGCGGCTGGCTCGGGTTGTCCGGGTTGCTGCCGGTCGGCCAGGTCACGGTGCTGGGCGGGGTGGTCGCGGCAGGCGTGGCGGTTTCAGTGGCGGCTGCGGTGTCGGTCGCGGCGGGTGTGGCGGTCGCGGCGGCGGTGTCCGTCGCCGCCGGAGTCGTTTCGTCCGGCGCAGCGGCCAGGGCGGCGGCCGCATCCCCGCGCAGGCCGGCCGGCGAGGTGGCGGCGGTGGTCTCGGCTGCCGGGGTGTCGCCGATCGCCGGCACGGTCGGCGGTGCGGCGGTCTCACCGGTCGATACAGCGGCCGACGGGGTGGCGGTGTCGCCGATCGCCGGGACGGTGCTGGGCTCGCCCGATCCGGTGGCTCCCGTCTCGGTGCCGGTGGCGGGGGTGCTGGTCCCGGTGCTCGCCCCGGGCGGCACATAGCCGGCCGGATACACGACGATCGGGTTGCTGCTGGCATCGGTGAGCACAGGTCGGATGTTGAGCTGCGCGCTGCGGGTGAGGCCGGACAGGTCCTCGTTGCCCGGCACGGTCACCACGAGCTGGTTGGCGCCGTCGATCTGCACCTGGGCGCCGACCACACCGGAACCGTTGACTCGGCCCTCCATGATCGTCCGGGCCTGCTGCATCTGGTCCCGGGTGGGATCGGAACCGTCGATGGTGCGCGCGGTGAGCGTGATCCGGGTGCCGCCCTGCAGGTCGATGCCGAGCTTGGGGGTGTTGCTGCCCGGGGTGAGAAACACCAGTCCGTACAGCACGACCACGATGCCGACGAAGGTCCAGATCAATCGCCAGGGCCGTAACTGCCCGGCGGGGGTTGTTGCCACGTCGCGCCAATCCTCGTCCGTGCGGCGGCCCCGACCTTTGACATGGCACAGGCAGGCACAAGTCACGGGCGGGCCGTCAGCAATGGCAGGCGATCCTCACGCCCACACGATGATGCCCCGTCCCCCTGCGGGGGCGGGGCATCAGGAGCCTAGTTCAGGTCGTTCGACTTGCGAATGTTGACGCCGCCGTTGTTGTTGCCGGTGTCGGGATCGGCGTCGACGACCTCCGGCGCGCTGTCCGGCTCGTCCTGACCGATGTCGTCGGTGGACGGGCCGGGAACGACGACCTCACGCACTGCGGCGCGCACCCAGGTGGTCCGCATCCCCGGGGCGATCTCCAGCTCGATGGTGTCGTCGGCGACGGCCGTCACCGTGCCGTGCAGGCCCGACGTCGTCATCACCCGGGCGCCGGGGACGAGGGAGTCCTGCATCTGCCGGGTCTGGGCAGCCTGCCTCTTCTGCTTTTTCATGCTGAAGTACATGAGCGCACCGAGAGCGGCGAACATCAGGATCGGTAACAGCATGCTTTCCATGACTCTGGCTCTCCTCGGTCCCGGTCTCCCGTGACGCATCTTGTCGACGCGGCCCGTTGTTGCTGAACACCGCGCCGGCCGGGCCGCAGCCTGACGCGTTCAGTCTCTCCCTGCCGCGCAGTCAACGAGGCGCGGCGGCCGGTGGTTCCCCTGACGCGGACCGGGCGCTGGTACTCCGGTCGATAGCGGCCACGATACCGGACCCGGCAAGGCCGATCGGGTCACGAACACGGCGGCGTCACCCGGGGGTTTCACGGGGCTCCGAGTGAGTCGCGGTCGACCCGGGCGGCCGGGCGGCAAACTCGGCCGCTCGGGCGATGTGCCCCACCCCGGTCATCGCCGCCCGACGCCAGGGCGGCATGCCCTCGATCTCGATCTCCAGCGAGAAACTGAGCACGGTCCGGATGATGACGATCAGGCCCAGGACGCCCACGTTCTGGAGCGTGGGTTCGACGGCGACGGTGTGTATCAGGTCGGCGGCGACCAGGACCTCGAGCCCGAGCAGCAGCACGCCGCCGATCGACCGGCGCAGGGCCTGATAGGCATGCGTGCCGTCCCGTGTCCGCCGCCAGGTGCGGATGGACAGCATGGCGCACCAGAAGAATCCGATGATCAGCACCGCGGCGCCGACGACCTCGAATCCGCGCGCGACATGCTCCATCACCTCGGCGAAATGCACGGCTCACAGCCCGTCGAACAGCGTCGCCTCGGCGGATCGGGCGTTCTCCCGCAGTTGCACGAGCCCGAGATGATCCCACGCGGCGGGGGTGGCCACCCGGCCGCGGGGGGTGCGGGCGAGCATGCCGACGCGAACCAGGAAGGGTTCGCACACCTCCTCGACGGTGGTGGGCTCCTCCCCCACGGCGACCGCGAGGGTGGTCAGGCCGACCGGCCCGCCGCCGAAGGACCGGCAGAGCACCGACAGCACGGCCCGGTCCAGCCGGTCCAGGCCCACCTCATCCACGTCGTACACGGCCAGAGCGGCCCGCGCGACGTCCAGGGTGATCGCGCCGTCGGCCCGGACCTGGGCGTAGTCACGCACCCGGCGAAGCAGCCGGTTGGCGATCCGGGGGGTGCCCCGGGACCTGCGGGCGATCTCCACGGCCCCGTCCGGCCGCAGGTCGATGCCCAGGATCACGGCGCTGCGGCCGATCACCGTGGTCAGCTCCTCGGCCGAATAGAACTCCATGTGCGCGGTGAACCCGAACCGGTCACGCAGCGGTCCGGTCAGCTGTCCGGATCTGGTGGTCGCGCCGACCAGGGTGAACGGCGAGATGTCCAGGGGAATCGAGGTCGCACCCGGACCCTTACCGACCATCACGTCGACCCGGAAGTCCTCCATGGCCAGGTACAGCATCTCCTCCGCGGGCCGGGCGATCCGGTGGATCTCGTCGATGAACAGCACATCTCCCTCGACCAGGTTGGACAGGATCGCGGCGAGGTCACCGGCCCGTTCGAGCGCCGGGCCGGAGGTGAGCCGCAGCGCCGCACCAAGCTCGGTGGCGATGATCATGGACAGGGACGTCTTGCCCAGGCCGGGCGGGCCGGCGAGCAGCACGTGGTCGGGTGGGGTACCGCGCAGCTTCGCTCCGGCCAGCACCAGCTCGAGCTGCTCGCGGACCTTCTCCTGGCCGACGAACTCGCGCATCGACCTGGGCCGCAGGGACGCCTCGACGTCGGTGTCGCCGCGCACCTGGGTCGGGGTGACCAGATCGTCGGGTGGGTCGGTGCTCATGTGCGTCGTCCCAGCAGGGCGAGGGACCTGCGGAGCAGGACGCCGACGTCACCACCGGTCACCGCGGCATCCTCGGTCGCGGCGACCGCGACGACCGCATCGTCGGCCTGCCTGGCGGTGAAGCCGAGGCCGATCAGCGCATCGGTGACCTGTGGCCGCCAGGCCGTGCCGCCGGCCGACCCGTTGACCGGCCGGGCCCCGCCGGGCGGGGAGGTCGGTCCCGTTGCGCCGACCTTGTCCTTGAGTTCGAGCACCAGCCGTTCCGCGCTCTTGCGCCCGATGCCCGGTGCCCGGCACAGCGCGGCGGTGTCGCCGGTGGACAGGGCTCGGCGCAGGTCGTCGGGATCGAGCACGGCCAACAGCGCCAGCGCGATCTTGGGTCCGACCCCGGACACCGACTGGACAAGTTCGAAGAGTTCCTTGCCCGGCGCGGAGGTGAACCCGAAGAGGGTCAGCGAGTCCTCCCGCACCACCAGGGTGGTCCACAGCCGCGCCTGCTCGCCGCGGCGCAGTTCGGCCAGGGTCGCCGGGGTGGTGCGGACGGCCAGGCCGACCCCGCCGACTTCGATGACGGCGTGGTCGAGGTGGACGGCGAGCACCTCGCCGCGAACGGAACTGATCATGGGCCGGTCACCGCGTCATCCTCGCCCGAGGCACCGACAGTGCGGATTTCGCGGCCGGCGCCCCGGCGGCCATTCTCGACTGCATCGGTGAGCGCCACAGGTGACACAGCGCCAACGCGAGCGCGTCCGCGGCGTCGGCCGGTTTGGGCGCCTCGGGCAGTTTGAGCAGCCGGGTGATCATGGCGGTGACCTGCGCCTTGTCCGCGTTGCCGTGCCCGGAGACGGCGGCCTTGACCTCGCTCGGCGTGTGCCAGGCGACCGGGATGCCGCGCCTGGCCGCGGCCAGCGCGACCACACCGGACGCCTGTGCGGTGCCCATCACCGTGCGCACGTTGTGCTGGCTGAACACCCGCTCGATGGCCACGGTGTCGGGCCGGTGGCGGTCCATCATGCCCTCGACCCTTTCGGCGATCTGCAGCAGCCGCTCGGCCAGTGCGGCGTCCGACGGGGTCCGAACGACCACCACCTCGACCGCCCGCGGAGGCTGGCCGGGGCCGCCGTCGATGACGCCGATGCCGCACCGGGTGAGCCCGGGGTCGACGCCCAGCACGCGCAACCGGCACCTCCCCAGCATCGACCCCACGAACACGTGTCCAGCAGGACGCTACCCGGTCGCGACTTCAGGCCGGTCGTCGGCGCGCCGGGGCTGCCGGGCGCGACAAACCCGGCCGGCCGGCGGTGAGCGATGCATCGGTTGCCGACGTGGCTTTCGTCCAGGCGTATCGTGCTCCGGTGTGGCCACGTCAGTGGGCTCACCCAAGGCGTGCGCCGGGGCACAGGACAACGCCACCGCGGCCGGGCTGCTCCGGGTCGACCCCCGGCGCGCACCCTCGCCCGAGCACGCGACCGCATGGATCACATGCCGAGCCATCGCCTGTGCGCTGATGGTGACGCTTTTCGCCGGGTGCTCCGCGGGAGGCGTCGACGATGCCAAGCCGGCCGTCGACCCACCCGTGACGACAGCGGCGAGCGCCACCGCATCGGAGCAGGTCGGAGCTTGTACGACATCGGCGAGCACCGCCTGCACATGACCTGCCGAGGCACGCCGACGGAGGATGTGCCGACGCTCGTCTACTTGCACGGGCTGGGCGGCACCGGCGGGGATTGGCAGGTCCTTGCACCGTTCACCGAGCGGACCCGGGTGTGCACATACGACCGGCTCAACGTCGGTCGCAGCGACTCCGCATCCGGACGTCACACCGGACTGGACAGCGTGCGCGACCTCGAGGCCTTGCTCGAGTCCGCCCGCGTGCACCCGCCCTCTGTCCTGATCGGGTTCTCTTTCGGCGGCCTGCTCGCCACCATGTATGCGGGGGCCCATCCAGACCAGGTCACCGGCTTGATGAGCATCGACGGCAGTCTGCCGTCCGACGGCGAGGTCGACCTGTTGATACCGGCGGCCGAACGGCCAGCTGCGATCGCCGACGCGGAAGCCAACGATGAACTGACGCCACGGTGGGCAGACCGTGGCGCCGCCGACGTCGGTCAGTTCGCTGCGCGTTCCAGCGTGGGCCCCCAGAGGTCCGGACCGAACACCTCGTAGCGGATGTTCTCCGGTTGCACCCCGCGGGCCAGCAGGGTCGAGCGGACGTGCCGCATGAACGGCAGCGGACCACAGGTGAAGACCTGCACGCCGTCGGGCAGTGGGACCTCGCTCAGGTCCATGTAGCCCGGGCGTGCCCGCGGATGGTCACCGAC
>JBIOVW010000829.1:0-8512 GCA_044867945.1 Nakamurella sp.
GCCAGGTGGAGCAGGCGACGTCACTGCTGGACGCGGCGTTGGCGGCCGACCCGGGATCGCTGCCGGTCGTCCAGGCGTCCCGGGGCGTCCTGCTGGCCCGGACCGGACGACTGGAGGCGTCGCGGGAGCAGCTCGACGCGGCCGTGTCCGGGCTCGCCGACTCGGGTCGCTCGCCGCACAACCTCGTTCGGGCCCTGCTGTGGCGGGGAATGCTGCACCTGAGCGAGGCGCGGCTCGACCTGGCGACCGCCGACAACCGGACGGCCGTCGAGCTCGGTCGGACGAGCGGGCTGCATGCCGCGGTCGTCATCGCGACCCACAATCTGGGCCTGGTCCGGTATGTCTCCGGCGACCTGCCGGGCGCGCTGCAGGAGATGACCAGGGCCGAGGAATCCGGTCCCCAGGTGCGCGCGGGGGTGCGGGCACTGGACCGGGCCCGCGTGCTGCTCGCGGCGGGGCTGCTGGCCGAGGCCCGCGAAATGGCCGAACGGGCCGAACGCAGTTATGCAGCGGAGCGGTCCCGGGTCGACCTGGCAGACGCGCTGCTCGTCACCGCCGAGATCGACCTTGTCGCCGGGGCCGCGACGGCCGCCCGGGCGGCGGCCAAGCGGGCCGCCCGGACCTACGCCGCCGCCGCGCACCAGCGGGGCGTGTTCGCCGCCCGGGTGATGGAGGCCAGGGCCGAGCGACAGGTCAGGGCGGGATTGCGGCCGCCGTCGCGGCGGCGCGCGCAACTGGACGCCCAGTTGGCCGACGCGCTGGCCACGACGTTGGCCGAGACCGGGCTGTGGGAGGACGCCCGCGCGGTCCGGCTGCTTCAGGCGCAGGCCCTGCTGGAGGCCGCGGACGTGGCGGGCGCCGAGGGTGCCGCCGCGCTCGCGTCCGAGCTGGGCGCCGAGGACGCCGGGAACGGTGGGTCGGGACGGCGGCAACCGAGACTGCCGTCGATCGCCACCGAACTGCACATCCGGGTGGTCAACGCCCGCATCGAACTGGTCCGCGGCCGCCGGTCGGCCGGGCTGACCCACATCCGGCGGGGCCTGGACGATCTGGCTGCGTATCAGGCCCGGTTCGGGTCGCAGGACCTGCAGTCCGCGTCCGCGGTCCACGGGCTGGAGCTGACCCGGTTGGGCCTGCGGACCGCTCTGCAGACCGAATCCCCGGCCGCGATCCTGCAGTGGCTTGAACGTTCCCGGGCCGCGAGCACCCGGCTGGCGGCCGTCCGGCCGTCCGCCGACGGTGTGTTGGCCCACGAGCTGTCCAAGTTGCGGATGGTTGCCCACCGAGCGCGGATGGCCGAGATGTCCGGCGAACCCGATCCGGATCTCGAGCTCGAGGTGGACGAGTTGCGCCGGCGCGTCCGGTCCCGGTCGTGGTTGGTCGGGGGTAGCGGGGCGGTCAACCGGCCGGTGTCGCTGGCGGCCGTGCAACGGCGGCTCGCGGAGGCCGGCAGTGGCGGCGAGCGAGTCAGCATCGTCGCGCCGTTCCGGGGCGGCGGACGCTTCCACGCGCTGGTCATCACCGCCCGCACGGCCAAGTACCTGCGGCTGAGCCAGGACTTCGGACTGGAGCCGGCGCTGAACCGGATCATCGGCGACCTGAACATCCTGGCCGATCACCGGGTGCTCGCGCCGCTGCGCAAGGTCGCCAGGACGTCGCTGCAGTCCGGTTTGAACCGGGTGGCCGACCACATCGTGGCCCCGGTCGAACCCCACGTGGACGACGGTCCGGTAGTGGTCGCCGCGGCCGGGTCGGCGGCCATCGTGCCGTGGGCGCTGCTGCCGGGCCTGTCCGGCCGGGCGGTCTCGGTGAGTCCGTCGGTGACCGCCGCGGTCACGGGAATGGGCCGGACGGCGGAGGAGTTCCGGCACGGGGTGCTCGCCGTGGCCGGGCCGGAAGTGCCGCACGGCCTCGAGGAGGCGCAGACGGTCGCCGACGTGTATTCCGCCGCCCCGTTCGACGGGCCGACCGGGTTGCTCGTCGGGCCGGCGGCGACCGGCCGGGCCGTGCTCGGCGCGATCCCGCCGGGCGGCCTGCTGCACATCGCGGCACACGGCCACCACGAGCCGGACAACCCGCTGTTCTCCGGGGTGCTGCTGGCAGACGGGCTGCTGTACGGCTACGACGTCGCGCCCAACCCCGCCCTACCCTCGCAGGTGGTGCTGTCCAGTTGTGACGTCGGCCGCACCGACGACCGGCCGGGTGGCGAGCCCCTTGGCCTGGTCGCCGCCCTGCTGCGCAGCGGGGTCGGCACCGTCGTGGCCGGCACCAGCCGGATCTCCGACCGAGTCGCCGCGGCCGTCATGACCGCCTATCACGAGCGGCTGCACAAGGGAGAGAGCCCGGCGATCGCGCTGGCCGGCGCCATCAAGGCCGCGGCCGAGACCGAGGACGACCCGGCGCCGTTCACCTGCTTCGGCGCGGGGCTCTAGCGTCGGCCGAGCTTGCGAGGCGGCGTTCAGTCGACCCGTCGGTCGTGGCGGACGACGGCACCGCGGCCGGGCTCGTCGGGTGGACCGTCGCTCGGTGTCATGTCCACGACCGTGCCATCCACGACCGTGCCATCCACGACCGTGCCATCCATGCGGGGCCCCGCGGGCGCACCGGCCCACGTCCCGGCCGGCATGCCGGTCAGGTTCACCACCTGGATCGTCGCGGACCGGCGTTGCGCCCACGCGCGCATGCGTCGGCGCACCGACGCCCGAACCGGCGGAAGCAGCAGGGCCAGTGCCGCAAGATCGCTGATGAATCCGGGGATCATCAGCAGCACGCCGGCGACGACGGTGAGGAACCCACCGGTGACCGCGTCGTCGGCGACCTGTCGTGACCGGGCCGCCTGGTTGACTGCCGTCATCGCCTCCCGGCCGCCCCGGCCGATCAGGGCCAGGCCAAGGACGAATCCGCCGAGCAGCAGCAACAGGGTCCAACCCACGCCGATCCACGACCCGACGAGCAGCAGGCCGGCGATCTCCAGGAAAACGAACAGCAACACCGTCATATCAGGTTCAACGCGCCGGGACCGCGATTCGCTCCCGAGGTCGCTGGGCGTGTGCTGTGCATCGCCCGATAGCCCGACGGCGGCGGGCCGCCGGGGCGGAATCCGATACCGTCGGGGAGCAACCAGCCATCCACCAGCCCCACACAGTTCTGCCGGGAGCAGCCCCAAGTGATCGCGCAGTGGATCATGGTCGGCGTCGGCATCATCCTGATCGTCGGAACCGCGCTGTACGTGGCCGCCGAGTTCAGCCTGGTCACCGCCGACCGGGCGACCGTGGCCAAGCAGGCCGCGCAGGGTGACCGGGGGGCCAGGTCACTGATGATCGGCCTGCGGTCGCTGTCCACCCAGCTGTCCGGCGCGCAGATCGGCATCACCATCACCACGCTGGCCCTCGGCTTCGTCATGCAGCCGGCGCTGGCCGACCTCGTCGCCCCGCTGTTCGCGCTGATCGGATTCGGTGACACCGCGGCCCAGTCGTTCGGCGCACTCTTCGGGTTGATCGTGGCCACGGTGCTGTCGATGGTGTTCGGCGAGCTGGTGCCCAAGAACATCGCCATTGCCGAACCCCTGGAGACCGCCAAGATGGTGGTCACCCCGATGCGGGCGTCCACCACGGTGTTCAAGCCGCTGATCGTCGTGCTCAACGGAACGGCGAACGCGGTGCTGCGGATGATCGGCGTGGAGCCGCAGGAGGAGCTGCGTTCGGCCCGGTCGGCCGTCGAGCTCGACTCCCTGGTCCGCCGGTCCGCCGCGCAGGGCACCCTGGAACAGCCCACCGCGGGTCTGCTGGCCCGGTCCATCTCGTTCTCCGGCAAGACCGCCGACGACGTGCTCACCCCGCGGGTCCGGGTGCGGTTCGTCAAGGCCACCGACACCGCCGACGCCCTGCTCACCGCGGCCGCCGAGACCGGGCACTCCCGTTTCCCGGTGTCCGGTGAGGACTCCGACGACGTGGTCGGGGTCGTCCACCTGAAGCGGGCCGTGGCCATCCCGCCGGACGAACGCACCGGCGTCCGGGTCGAGCAGCTGATGGTGCCGGTTCCGGTGGTCCCCGGGTCCATCCCACTGGACGACCTGATGGACCAGTTGCGCAGCGGCCTGCAGATGGCCGTCGTCGCCGACGAGTACGGCGGCACCGCCGGCATCCTGACCCTCGAGGACGTCGTCGAGGAGCTGGTCGGCGAGATCCAGGACGAGCACGACCTGGTGGACAGCCGGGCCGAGCGGCGCGCCGACGGCACGTGGCTGCTGCCGGGCACGTTGCGGCCGGACGAGATCGTCGACGTCACCGGAGTGCGGCTGCCGGAGTCCAACGCCTACGAGACGGTGGCCGGCCTGCTGATCTCCCGGCTCGGCAGGATGCCGAAGGAGTTCGACACCGTCGAGGTGGACGCGACGATGGACGCCGCGGCGCACCTGGGGGTGCCCGACAGCCTGGTCAACCGCCCCGACGACACCCGCATCGAAGCCGAGACCGCTGATGACCTGCCCCGGGCGGTCACCGTCCGGCTGACCGTGCACGGCCTGGACCGGCGGCGCGTCGAATCGGTCCTGCTGTCCGCGGTCAGCGTGAACACCGGGGACGAGGACGGTCAGGACGAGCACGGTGACGGCCGATGACCACCCAGTGGCTGCTGCTCGGTCTGGTCCTGGTGCTCCTGGCGGCCAGCGGGTTCTTCGTCGCCGCCGAGTTCGCCCTCATCGCCGCCCGTCGTTCGATCATCGAACCCCTCGCGGTGAACAGCGCCCGGGCCCGTTCAACGATCAAGGCGATGGAACACGTGTCGCTGATGATGGCGTGCGCGCAGCTTGGCATCACCCTGTGCGGGGTGCTGTTGGGCGCCCTCGGCGAGCCGGCGGTGGCCGCGTTGCTCGAGCCGGTGTTCCATGCCCTGGGTGTGCCCGCGGCGTGGCTGCACCCGGTGTCGCTGGTCATCGCGCTGCTGCTGGTGGTGTCCGCGCACGTGGCGTTCGGCGAGATGGTGCCCAAGAACATCGCCATCGCCGGCCCGGAGCGCACCGCGCTGGCGCTCGCCCCCACGCTGCGGGCGATCGCCACCGGGATCGGCCCGATCATCCGGTCCCTGAACTGGTTCGCCAACCGGGTGGTCAGGCTCACCGGTCGGGAACCCAAGGATGAGGTGGCGTCCGCGTTCACCCGTGAGGAGGTGGCCGAGCTGGTCGCCGAATCGCGCCGGGAAGGCCTGTTGGACGAGGAGGAGCACCAGCTGATCACCTCGGCGCTGGGGTTCGACACCAGCGTGGTGTCCTCGGTGATGGTGCCGACCACCGAAGTCGAGTCGATCAACGAGAGCGTCACGCCCGCCGAGATCGAGCGGATGTGCGCGCGGACCGGATTCTCCCGGTTCCCGATCAGGAGCGACACCGATGCTGACGTTAATGCAGCCGCCGGCGCCACCCATGGTTCCGTGCGCTTCGCCGGGTACCTGCACATCCGGGACGTCGTCGACATCCCCGCCGACCGTCGGGACGAGCCCGTGCCGCCGGACCGCATCCGGGAGCTACCGCTCGTGGCGCCGACGACCGACCTGCGGACCGCCCTCGACCGGATGCGCCGGATCGGCGCCCATCTGGCGAAGGTCGTCGACGCCAGCGGCTCTGACGGCACAGTGGTCGGCGTCGTCATGTTGGAGGACGTCATCGAGGCACTGATCGGCGATGTGCAGGACTCGACCCGACGCGCACCGGAGCGGGCGACGCCCCCGAGAAGACGGTCCGGGGCATAGGGTCGGGCGCATGCAGCGGCGGATCCTGGGACTCGAGACCGAGTTCGGCATCACCTGTACATTCCACGGCCAGCGCAGGCTCAGCCCCGACGAGGTCGCCCGGTACCTGTTCCGCCGGGTGGTCTCCTGGGGCCGCTCCTCGAACGTCTTCCTGCGCAACGGGTCGCGGCTGTACCTGGACGTCGGCTCGCACCCGGAGTACGCCACCGCGGAGTGCGACGAGCTGCCGGTGCTGATCGCGCACGACAAGGCCGGGGAGCGGATTCTGCAGGACCTGGTGGTGGACGCCGAGTCGCGGCTGGCCGAGGAGGGCATCGGCGGGGACATCTACCTGTTCAAGAACAACACCGACTCGGCCGGCAACTCCTACGGCTGCCACGAGAACTTCCTCATCGCCCGCGGTGGCGAGTTCGCCAAGATCGCCGACGGGCTGATCCCGTTCCTGGTCACCCGGCAGCTCATCGCCGGCGCCGGCAAGGTGCTGCAGTCGCCCCGCGGCGCGTCGTACTGCCTGTCCCAACGGGCCGACCACATCTGGGAGGGCGTCTCGTCGGCGACCACCCGGTCCCGGCCGATCATCAACACCAGGGACGAGCCGCACGCCGACGCCGAGCGGTACCGGCGGCTGCACGTGATCGTCGGCGACTCCAACATGAGCGAGACGACCACCCTGCTCAAGGTCGGCACCGCGGCACTGGTGCTGGAGATGATCGAGGCCGGCGTACCGATGCGGGACTTCACCTTCGAGAACCCGATCCGGGCCATACGGGAGATCTCGCACGACACCACCGGTCGCAAAGCGGTCCGGTTGGCCGGCGGCGGCGACATCAACGCGTTGGACGCGCAGACCGAGTACTACGAGAAGGCCGCCGCGTTCGTCGCCAACCGGGGCACCGACCCGGTCACCCACCAGGTCCTCGACCTGTGGCGGCGCACCCTGGAGGCGGTGCAGACGCAGGACTTCACCAAGGTCGACACCGAGATCGACTGGATCATCAAGAAGAAGCTGATCGACTCTTACTCGGCCAAGCACGGCCTTGACCTGACCCACCCGCGGATCGCCCAGCTCGACCTGACCTATCACGACGTGCGTCCCGGCCGTGGCCTGCACTCGTTGCTTTCAGCCCGCGGCCGGGCCGCGCGGGTCGTCACCGATGGGCAGATCACCACCGCGATGACGGTGCCGCCGCAGACCACCCGGGCCCGGCTGCGCGGCGAGTTCGTCGCCGCCGCGCAGGACGCCGGCCGCGACTACACCGTGGACTGGGTGCACCTCAAGCTCAATGACCAGGCGCAGCGCACCGTGCTGCTCAAGGATCCGTTCCGGTCCGTCGACGACCGGGTGACCAAGCTGATCGAGGCGATGTAGCCCAACGCCGGCTCCGGGCGGGCCGGTGCCCGCGCTGATCGAGCCCGGCACCCGCAGACCGGCGCCGACCGGTCGAAACCAACTGCGACCGATAAGTCCCACATGCGCGGTGCGGCGAAGGTCGTCGGGAGCGCCTTGGCGCCCCGCTGATCAACTCGGCGAAACCGTTCCGATTTGCCCGGGTCGGCTGCCGCGTTGACGCCCGACTGCCTGCGGCGCACCACCCACTCGACGGAACGGCATCGCCGGGTCACTCCGAGGGGACGGACCCGCCAGGGGCCGGGAGCGCCGTTCAAACGCTCACTTTCGCGCCGGTTTCGTCCGGGTTCGGCGCATTCTTGACCAGCGCGGTCTCGACGGTAGTCGGGCGCCGCCCGCGACCTCATGGGTCGGCCACGCCTGGGGCCGGCCCGCTGATCGAACCGTCACAACGCGCCGGATTCGTCCGGTCTGGTGACGGTTCGATCAGCGCGGCGTTGGCAATCTCCCGGCGCGGGCGAATTCGCTCCGGGGCCGTGCCCCGGGCTCGGGTATGACACGCTTGTTCGTGTGGGGTCGGTGAAAGCAGCGAAGGCGGAGCGGTTGCTCAACCTGGTGATCGCCCTGCTGAACGCGCCCACCTTCCGCACCGCGGCCTGGATCCGGCAGAAGGTGGCGGGGTACGGGGATGCGCCCAGCGAGGAGGCGTTCGCGCGCACCTTCGAACGGGACAAGAAGGAGCTTCGCCAGCTGGGCATCCCGCTGCAGACCCCACCGAACGGCGGCGACGGCTACCGGATCCCGCGCAGCGAGTTCGCGTTGCCCGCACTGTCGTTCACCGCCGCCGAGGCTGCCGCGCTGGCCCTGGCCGGCCGGCTGTGGGAGACAACGGCGTTGGGCGCGGCCGGATCGGGGGCGTTGCGCAAGATCCGGGACGCCGACGCCGACCGCGCGGACGGCGCCGAGGATGCGGAAACCTCGGTGGTCACGCTGCTGCAACCACGGGTGCGCACATCCGACCCTTCGTTCGCAGCCATGCTGGGCGCGGTGCGGGAGCGCCGGGCAGTGGAATTCGACTACCGCAAGGACCCAGGTGGGCCTGCCGAAACGCGCCGGCTGCAGCCCTGGGGGTTGGTCTCGTTCCGGGGTCGGTGGTATGTCATCGGGCACGACGAGGTCCGGGGGAGCAGGCGCACGTTCCGGCTGTCCCGGGTCGTCGGCGAGGTCCGGTCGATCGGCCGGGGGGCCACGGTCCGGCCACCCGAAGGGATCGATCTGCTCGCCGCGGTGGCCGCAACCGTGCAGCGACCGGTGACCGATCGCCGGGCCACGCTGCGGGTGCGGTGCGGAGCGGCAGCGGGACTGCGCCGCGGCGCCGCGGACGTCACACCGGTCGACGGGCAGCCGGGCTGGGACCGG
>JBIOVW010000830.1:0-3610 GCA_044867945.1 Nakamurella sp.
CCCAGTCGCTCTCGCAGCTCGACGCCATGTTGCAGCAGCTGCGGCCGGGTCAGGACTGGGACGGCTCCGGCCGGTTCCGCGGCGACAATCCGATGGGCATGGGTGAGGCCACCCGGGCGCTGGAGGAGTTGGGCCGGCTGGAATCGCTGGGCGAGCAGCTCGCCCAGGGATACCCCGGCGCGAGCCTGGACGACATCGACCTCGACCTGCTGCAGCAGGTTCTCGGCGACCAGGCCCGGGTGGACGCCCGGGCGCTGGCCGAACTCGAACGCGAACTACGCACGCAGGGCGTCCTGGAGCGGGCCGCCGACGGCTCGCTGCGGTTGTCCCCCAAGGCGTTACGCCGGCTGGGTGAGACCGCGCTGCGGGACGTCGCCGACCGGGTGGGCGGCCGCGCCGGGGAACGGGAGACCCGGCGGTCCGGCGCCACGGGCGAGGCGTCCGGCGCCACCCGACCCTGGGAGTTCGGCGACACCGAACCCTGGCAGGTCTCCCGTACCCTGCTCAACGCGCAGGTTCGTCGGGCCGGCGGCGACCCACGGGCGCTGGACGTGACGGACGTCGAAGTGATCGAGACCGAACGACGGGTCCGGGCAGCGGTCGCGTTGTGCGTGGACACCTCCTGGTCGATGGTGCAGGAGGGCAGGTGGGTGCCGATGAAGCGCACCGCGCTTGCTCTGCACCACCTGATCTCCACCCGGTTCCGCGGCGACGATCTGGCGCTGATCACCTTCGGCCGGCACGCCGAGAAGGTCGAACTCGGTCAGCTCGTCGGGTTGGAGGGCGCCTACATGCAGGGCACCAACCTGCACCACGCGCTGATCCTGGCCGGGGCGCACCTGCGGAAGCATCCGGACGCGACCCCGGTGGTGCTGGTGGTGACCGACGGCGAGCCCACCGCCCATCTCGAACCCGATGGGGAACCGGTGTTCTCGTATCCACCTGCGCCGGAGACGGTGCACGCCACGGTCGGTGAGCTGGACCGGCTGACCGGGCTGGACGCGGCCGTAACGTTCTTCATCCTCGGTGACGACCCGCGCCTGGCGATGTTCACCGACCGGCTGGCCCGCCGCTGCGGAGGACGGGTGGTGGCACCGGATCTGGACGGTCTGGGCGCGTCGGTCCTCGCGGACTACCTGCGCCATCGGCGTTGAGGTCGACGATCTCGATCTGCGATCGCGACTCGCCCCGGCGCCGTTGACGTCCGAGGAGGATCAGGCGTTCCTCCTCGGACAGGCCACCCCACACGCCGTAGGGCTCCTGAACGGTGAGTGCATGCCGGCGGCAGGTGTCGATGACCGGGCATTGCTGGCACACCGCCTTGGCCCGGGCGACCCGCCGATCTCGGTCAACGCCCCGTTCCCCCCAGGGATGGAAGAACACCGCGGTGTCCATCCCGCGGCAGGCGGCATCGACCTGCCACTCCCAGACCTCCTGGATCGGATTCGGCAGTCGGTCGAGGTTCGACATCCGGTAATCCCTTCGACAGCCTCGGACGCAAATGCAAGCGCGGTCCTACAGCGCCAGCAACGCCTCGGGGTCGATCATCTTCTCCACCGCAGCCCGGCCGGACGCTGCATCCTGTGCATCCCGGGCGGCGGCAGCGATCGCCTCGCACTCGGCGAACGTCGTCCGAGACAGCGCGTACCGCACCGCAGGCACTCCGGACGGTGCCATGGACTCGGCCTGCGCGACCCGGACCCGCAGGTTGGCGGCCACGAAATCGAAGGACTGCTTGACCAGGGCGGTCGCCTGGTCGAGGTTGTCCACCGCGGCCTCCTGGGCCGGCGGACGGACCGGCGGGGCCAGCTTGACCACCTTGCGGACCGCGGAGCCGCTGCCCTCCCGATTCCGGTCAACTGCCTACCTGCTTGGCTCGTCGGGGTGGACGTCGTGGTCGCCATCGATTCGGCTCCTGACCGTTGCGCGGCATGTCCACGAAACTCAACGGAACAACAGAGGTCGTTGGCACCGAGTCAGACGGCGAACCCGCCCGAATCGTCCGCGGCCGCGGCCCTGCCGGCTTCGAGCCGAGCGATCGGGACACGGAACGGGGAGCAGGACACGTAGTCCAGGCCGACCTGGTGGAAGAAGTGCACGGATTCGGGGTCGCCGCCATGCTCGCCGCAGACACCGAGCTTGAGCCCGGGCTTGGCGGCCCGACCCTCCTCGGCGCCGATCCGGACGAGCCGGCCGATGCCGTCGGCGTCGATGGTCTCGAACGGGGAAACGGTGAACACGCCCTTGTCCAGGTAGGTGGCGAAGACGGCGGCCTCGACGTCGTCGCGGGAGAATCCCCAGGTGGTCTGGGTCAGGTCGTTGGTGCCGAAGGAGAAGAAGTCGGCGGCCTCGGCGATCCGATGGGCGGTGAGCGCGGCCCGCGGCAGCTCGATCATCGTGCCGATCGGCACTGTCAGTTCCACGCCGGCGTCCGCGGAGAGTTGCCCGATAATGGCCTCGGCCTCGTCGCGGACCAGGTGCAGTTCCATCACCGACCCGACGAGCGGGACCATGATCTCCACCCGCGGATCCTTGCCCGCCCGAGTCAACTCGATCGCGGCCTCAGCGACCGCGCGGACCTGCAGGGCGAACAGGCCGGGGGTCAAAAGGCCCAGACGCACCCCGCGCAGGCCCAGCATCGGATTGGACTCGTGCAGCCGCTCCACCGCGGCGAGCAGCCGTTCATCCCCCGGATTCGGAGTGCCCGCGGCCTTGTCCAGGGCGACCTTGACCATGAGATCGGCCCGGTCGGGCAGGAACTCGTGCAGCGGCGGGTCGAGCAGCCGGATGGTCACGGGCAGTCCGTCCATCGCCGTCAGCAGTTGGATGAAGTCCTGCCGCTGCAATGGCAGCAGCGCCTCCAGCGCCGTGGCTCGCTCGTCGGCGTTGCCGGCCAGGATGACCCGTTCGATCAGCGCCCGCCGATCACCGAGGAACATGTGCTCGGTCCGGCACAGTCCGATGCCCTGCGCGCCCAGCGCCCGGGCCCGGACCGCGTCGGCCGCGGTGTCCGCGTTGGCCCGCACCTGCAGGCGCCGTCGCCGGTCGGCGTGGCTCAACAGCCGGTCGACCGCTCGCACCAGGGCCGCGGTCTCCTGACCGGCCCCGTCGATCGCGGCGTCCAGTCCGGCCTCGATGTAGGTCTCCACCGGAGAGGGCACCACCGGCACGGCGCCGTGGAAGACCTCCCCCGTGGACCCGTCGATGCTGATCCGGTCGCCCTCGCCGATGGTCAGGCCGCCGACCGTGATCTGCTTGGCGACCGGGTCGACGTCGAGTTCTTCGGCGCCGCACACACACGTCTTGCCCATGCCCCGGGCCACCACCGCGGCATGGCTGGTCTTCCCGCCGCGGGCGGTCAGCACCCCGTCTGCGGCGATCATGCCTTCCAGGTCGTCCGGATTGGTTTCCCGGCGGACCAGGATCACCGTCTCCCCCCGCGCCGCCCAGGCCGTCGCGGTGGGTGAGTCGAACACCACCCTGCCGACTGCGGCCCCGGGGGAGGCGGCCATCCCGGTGGTCAGCCGGATGCTGTCCGCGGACTTGTCGAACTGCGGGAACATCAACAGGGCCAGTTGCGCGCCCGACACCCGGCCCAGTGCCTCATCCA
>JBIOVW010000831.1:0-10494 GCA_044867945.1 Nakamurella sp.
CGAGGCGGACCTGGACGATGAACTGATCAGCTGGCTGCAGGAGTCGCACGACGTCGTCGGCCTCCAGAGCGACCTGCGGCGAGCGACGGAATGACAGGCATGCGGAGCAGGCGACTTCGGTCGACGAACGCCACCACCGTTCTGTCACCCCACGGCCTACCCTGTCGGTATGGCGCGGGGCGTCGCCGTCAACATGCTCGGACCCATCGAGGTCCGGATCGACGGTCGCTCGCTGGGACCGGCGGACTTCGGTGGACGCAAGCAGAAGCTGGTACTGGAGATCCTGCTGGTGCACCGAGGTCAGCCGGTCGCGAAAGAGCGAATCGCCGAACTGCTGTGGGGTGAGCATCGGCCACGGGATCCGATGCGCACGCTGGAGGCGTACGTGTCGGGGCTCCGGGCCCATCTCGGCGCGGACGCCGCCGCGCTGATCCGGCGCAAGCCGATGGCCTACCGCGCCGACCTGTCCGCGATCGATCTCGACTGCGCCGTCTTCGACCGTCTGGTCGCCCGAGCGGACCGCGAGCCGCCGCACCGACGGTTGGAGATGCGGCGAGCCGCGGTGAATATCGTGCGGGATGAGTTGCTGGCGGACGAACCCTACGCCACCTGGGCGGAACCACTGCGGGCGGTGTACGCCGAACGGCTGGTGACGCTCACGCTCGACCTCGCGGAGGACTGCGCGATGTTCGGGGATCCCGAGGAGGCGGCACAGCTGGCCGAGCGGGTGCTGGCCGAGCATACGGTCCGGGAGCGGGCGTACCGCACGCTGATGATCGCGCGGTACGCGGCGAGCAGGATCTCGCGCTCGATGCGTTTCGGCGCTGCCGCACGGCGCTGGCGGAGGAGCTGGGTACCAGCCCGCTGCCGGAAACCCAGCGCGTGCACCTCGCCGTGCTGCGCCAGGAACCGGTGGAGACGATCACCCCGCGCCGCGCCGGGGCGCGCCCCCGGGCGCGCCACGACGGACCAGGTTCACCGTCGGCGGCGACGCGACGATCGCCTACCAGGTGATCGGCGACGGGGACGTGGACGTCGTGTTCGCCCATGCCTGGTTCTCCCACATGGAGATCGGCTGGGAGGAGCCGCACTACGCCGCCTTCCTGCAACGGCTGGCCCGCGGACGCCGGATGCTGGTCTTCGACCGCCGCGGGATGGGCATGTCCGACCCCGCCCCGGTTGACGTCACCCTCGACCGGCGGGCCCGGGACATCGTGGCGGTGATGGACGCGGCCGGATCCCGGGACGCCGTGGTGATCGGCAGCTGCGGCTCCGGACCGGTCGCCATCGCGCTCGCCGCCGGCCACCCGGATCGGGTGCGCGGGCTGGTCCTGTTCGGCACCTTCGCCCGCATGCTCGCCGCCCCCGGCTATCCGGCCGGGTGGAGCCGAGAGTTCTTCGAGCAGTACAAGGCCGGGCTCCAACAGGGTTGGAGCACCGGTCGCGGAATCCGGCGGTCGGTGCCGAGCGCGGGGGACGACGAGGAGCTGATGGAATGGCTCAGCCGCCTGCTCCGGCTGTCGGCCAGCCCCGCGGCGGCCCGCGCGATCCTCGACTTCGGCGCCACCCTGGACACCCGGAGCATGCTCGACCGGGTCAGAGCGCCCACCCTGGTGATCCACCGGCGGCACGACCAGTGGGTTCACCCGGACAACGGCCGCTACCTAGCGGCGCACATTCCCGGGGCCCGGTACCTCGAGGTGGAGGGGTCCGATCACTGGCCCTGGTTCGGCGATGTCGACAGCGTGCTGCGCCCGATCGAACGCTTCATCGACCTGCGGGCCGGAGCAGGCAGAGGGTTTTCCGAGGGTCGCGGTGCCACCGTCGGTGCATGACTGCCGATCCCTACGCCCGCATCACCGAACTCGACGAGACGACCGTCGCCCGGCTCGCCGACCGCATCGCGATCCGCGCCGCGGACCCACGCCAACAACGCCTGTGGCGGGATTTCCTGGCGCGTCCTTCCTTCGGACCCGGTGACCGGGTCCTCGAGGTCGGCCGGCTCCTTCTTCGGGCACATCGCGTACGCCAGCATCGTGGCGCAACCTTCGTTCATGGCCGAGGCCGGGATCGTGTGAATTCGGTGCGGTCCAGCCGCACCTTCTTCACACGATCCTGGTGAATTCCGGCCGGCGGGACGTGGCCGACCCGGATCGGTAGGGTGCTGGATTGGCTGAGGCCGTTGCTTCGCCCTGATCGGGCGGCTGCGACAGTGGTCGGCATGCCCCGCATCGTGCTGCTGTCCACGTCCGACACCGATCTGCTCTCCGCGCGCGCGTCAGGCGCGTCCTATGCGCTGGCCAATCCGGCCCGGCTGGATGCGGATGCGGACCTGCCCGCCCTGCTGGCGGACGCCGACCTGGTGATCGTGCGCATCCTGGGCACCGCCCGGACCTGGCAGGACGGTCTGGACGTGCTGCGCGAGCGGGGCCTGCCGACCGTGGTGCTGGGTGGCGAACTGGTGCCGGACGCCGAGCTGATGCGGCTGTCCACGGTGCCGATCGGGGTGGCCGCGCAGGCGCACCGCTACCTGGCCGAGGGCGGCGCGGGCAATCTTCGCCAACTGCACGCATTTTGTTCCGACGCCGTCCTGCTCACCGGTGTGGGATTCGACCCGCCGACGGTCATTCCGCCCTGGGGCCGGCTGGAACGGCCGACGCCCGCCGGCCACCGGGCCCGGGTGGGCATCCTGTTCTACCGGGCCCACCACACGTCCGGAAACACGGCGTTCGTGCACGCGCTGGCCGACGCCGTCGATGCCACCGGTGACGCGGTCGCGGTGCCGATCTACTGCTCGTCGCTGCGTTCGGCGCCGCCGGGCCTGCTGGACGCGCTCGCCGACCTGGACGCGCTGGTGGTCACCGTGCTGGCCGCGGGTGGCACGACGCCGGCCACCGCCTCGGCCGGCGGGGACGACGACGGCTGGGACGTGACTGCTCTTGCCGCGCTGGACATCCCGATCCTGCAGGGGCTGTGCCTGACCTGGTCGCGGGAATCCTGGGCCGGGTCGGACGAAGGGCTGTCACCGCTGGACGTGGCCACCCAGGTGGCGGTGCCCGAGTTCGACGGGCGGATCATCACCGTGCCGTTCTCCTTCAAGGAGACCGACCCGGCCGACGAGGCGGGTCTGCCGCGCTACGTCGCCGATCCGGAACGCTGCGCCCGGGTCGCGGGGATCGCGGTCGCGCACGCCCGGTTGCGGCACACCCCCACCGCGGACCGGAAGATCGGACTGGCGTTGTCCGCCTATCCGACCAAGCATTCCCGGATCGGCAACGCGGTCGGCCTGGACACCCCGGTGTCGGCCGTCCGGCTGCTCCGGGCTATGCGGGCCGCCGGCTATCACATCGACGCCGAGCTCCCCGGTCTCGGGGAGATCGAGCCCGTCGAGGGCGAGGACCCTGACACCACCGCCGGCAACGCGCTGATCCACGCGCTGATCGCGGCGGGCGGGCAGGACGAGGAGTGGCTGACCGCGGAACAACTCTCGGGCAACCCGGTGCGCATCCCCGCCGCCCGGTACCTGGAGTGGTTCGACGCCCTGCCCGCCGAACTGCGAGACGCGGTCGTTCAGAAGTGGGGCCCGCCCCCCGGTGAGCTGTTCGTGGACCGCGCAACGGACCCGGACGGCGAGATCGTGCTCGCCACCCTGCAGGCCGGCAACGTGGTCGTCCTGGTGCAGCCGCCGCGCGGGTTCGGCGAGAACCCGATCGCCATCTATCACGACCCGGACCTGCCGCCGTCGCACCACTACCTGGCCTGCTACCGATGGCTGGCGCAGGAGTTCGGCGCACACGCGGTCGTGCACCTGGGCAAGCACGGCAACCTGGAATGGCTGCCCGGCAAGAACGTCGGCATGTCCGCCGCCTGCGGCACCGACGCCGCGCTCGGGTCGGTGCCGCTGATCTACCCGTTCCTGGTCAACGACCCCGGCGAGGGCACGCAGGCCAAACGGCGGGCGCACGCGGTGATCGTCGACCACCTCATCCCGCCGATGGCCCGCGCCGAATCCTACGGCGACATCGCCCGGCTCGAACAGCTTCTCGACGAGCATGCGAGCATCGCGGCGATGGACCCGGCCAAGCTCCCGGCCGTCCGGGCGCAGATCTGGACACTCATCCGGGCCGCGAAGATGGATCACGACCTGGGCTTGGCCGATCGGCCGGAGGACACCGAGTTCGACGACTTCATCCTGCACGTCGACGGCTGGCTGTGCGAGATCAAGGACGCCCAGATCCGGGACGGCCTGCACGTTCTCGGCCAGGCGCCCACCGGTCCCGGACGGGTCGATCTGGTGCTGGCGATGCTCAGGGCGGCGCAGGTGTGGGGTGGTCGGACGAACGCGTTGCCGGGTCTGCGGTCCGCGTTGGGCCTGAAGGAGGACGCCGACCTGGCGTCGGTCGACGCCGTCGAGCAACGAGCACGGGCGCTGGTCGAGGCGTGCGAGCTCGCCGACTGGGCCGTCGGCGCCATCCAAGCCGTGGTGGAGGCCGAACTTGGGCAAGCGGACCCGGCGGTGGGTGCTGTCCTGGAGTTTGCCGCCACCGAGGTCGTGCCCCGGCTGGCGGCGACCACCGACGAGCTGACGTCGGTGCTGCACGCTCTGGACGGTGGCTTCGTGGCGGCCGGGCCGTCCGGGTCGCCGTTGCGCGGGCTGATCAACGTGCTGCCCACCGGGCGCAACTTCTACACCGTCGACCCCAAGGCGGTGCCGTCGCGGCTTGCCTACGACACGGGTCAGGCGATGGCGGAGTCGCTGCTCGCCCGCTACCGCGCGGACACCGGCGAGTACCCACGATCGGTGGGTCTGTCGGTGTGGGGTACGTCCGCGATGCGCACCGCCGGCGACGACGTCGCCGAGGTCTTCGCATTGATCGGCGTCACGCCGATGTGGGACGAGGCCTCACGAAGGATCAGCGACCTGCGGGTCATCCCCGCGGCGGAGCTCGGCAGGCCACGGATCGACGTCACGGTGCGGATCTCGGGCTTCTTCCGGGACGCCTTCCCGCACGTGGTGACCATGCTGGACGACGCCATGCGACTGGTGGCGAACCTGGACGAGCCGGAGGAGGCGAACTACGTCCGTGCCCACTCGAAGGCGGACCTGGCCGAGCACGGCGACGAGCGGCGGGCCACCACCCGGATCTTCGGGTCCGCGCCGGGCGCGTACGGGGCGGGCCTGCTGCCCCTGATGGAGGCCGGGAACTGGCGGGACGACGCCGATCTCGCGACGGTGTACACCGCATGGGGCGGTTTCGCCTACGGCCGCGGCCTGGACGGCGCGCCGGCGACCACGGACATGCATACGAACTACCGGCGGATCGCGGTAGCGGCCAAGAACATCGACACCCGCGAACACGACATCGCCGACTCCGACGACTACTTCCAGTACCACGGCGGCATGATCGCCACCGTCCGGGCGCTCACCGGGCAGGCGCCCCGCGCCTACGTCGGCGACTCCACCAACCCGGACGCGGTGCGCACACGTTCGCTGACCGAGGAGACCGCCCGGGTCTTCCGAGCCAGGGTGGTCAACCCGCGATGGATCGCCGCGATGCGCCGCCACGGCTACAAGGGCGCCTTCGAGCTGGCCGCCACCGTCGACTACCTGTTCGGCTACGACGCCACCGCCGGGGTGGTCACCGACTGGATGTACGAGTCGCTGGCCCGCGCCTACGCGCTGGACGAACAGAACCAGGCGTTCCTGCGGCACGCGAACCCCTGGGCGCTGCGCGGCATCGTCGAGCGGCTCACCGAGGCCGCCGACCGCGGGCTGTGGGCCGAGCCCGATCCGGAGCTGCTGGCCGAGCTGGCGCAGGTGTATCTGGATGTGGAGGGCGACCTGGAGGAGGGCTGAACCGGACCGCGGCCCCGCCCCCCACGTTGTTGATCATGGAGCTCTGCCGTGTTGGGCTCGGCGTGTCGCCGGATGTGTCGGTGTGTCGCCGGCGCAGCCTCATGATCAACAGCGAGGGGCCGGCGCCTGCCGGCTAGTGCGGGCGGCGCAGCAGGTAGGTGTCCATGATCCAGCCGTGCCGGGCGCGCAGTTCCGCGCGAAGCGCCGCGATCCGGTCGATCACCTCGTCCAGTGGGCCACGCACCAGGCTCTGGCGGGGGTCGCCCAGGTACGCGCCCCAGAGAATCTCCCACCCCCGCCCGGTGTACGCCCGGCAGTGCAGGTCGCCGTCCAGCATCACCACGATGTTCGGTACGCCGCGGTCGATGTCCTCGGCAAGCCGGCGGCCTGTGGTGATCAGCACGGGTTCGCCGATGCCATGCAGCACCACGCCGTGCGCGGCGGCCAGCGCCTGCACCGCGCTGACCCCGGGGATGACGTGCACATCCAGCGGCAGGACACCGCGGGCCCGGATTCCGTCGACGATCCGGATGGTGCTGTCGTACAGCGCCGGATCACCCCAGACCAGGATCCCGGCGGTCCCATCCGGGCCGACCTCGTCGAGCAGCACCTGCTCGTAGGCTCGCTCCCGACGCTGGTGCCAGTCGACCACCGCGCCCTGGTAGTTCGGGCTGCCGCGACCTCGCCGTGGGTCGGGGACCTCGACGATCCGGTGACCCGGCGGGGCGTAGCAACGCAAGATGTCCGTCCGCTGGACAGCCAAATCCCGCGTCGTCTCGCCCTTGTCGACCAGCAGGACCACGTCGAGCCGGCCGAGTGCAGCGACCGCCTGTCCGGTGAGTTGCGCGGGGTCGCCCATGCCGATGCCGATGATCTCCAGGGTGCGCACCCGCCGATTCTGCCCAACATTCAGCGCAGGCCGCCGAAGAACGCCCGCAGGTCCCCGGCCAGATCGTGCGGCGCCTCCATCGCCGGGAAATGCAGGCCGTGCGGAAACTCGGTCCAGTGCGCACCTTCCGGGGCGGGCACGAGACGACGGACGGTTTCGTCGGCCCCGAACACCGCGAAACCCTGAGGGCACTGCGGCGGTGTGCCCCAGTCCGCCGAATGCGCCTGGTCGTACAGGGTGTGCGCGGCGGACACCCCGCTGCCGGTGAACCAGTACAGGCTGACCGTGGTGAGCAACTGGTCCTCCGGCACCCGCAGGTCGGTCCATTCGTGGAACTTCTCCGCGATCCAGGCAAGCTGCAGCACGGGCGAATCGACCAACCCATACCCGATGGTCTGCGGACGGCTGTTCTGGATGGCCAGATAGCCGGAGCCGTCAGACCGGAACCGGTCCATGCGCTCGCGGATCAGGACGTCCACCGGATCGGTGGGGTCCAGCCGGTCCGCCATCCCGGGGATGAAGGTGGCGGTGTTCGCGGCCGTCATCGGGTCGGTCACCACATGCATGCCGATCACATGCTCGGGATCGAGGGCGGCGACAGATCCGGCCACCCCGGCGCCGATGTCGCCGCCGTGCACGCCGTACCGCTCGTAACCGAGCCGGCGCATCAGCTCCACCCACGCCCGCGCCGACCGCGTCATCGTCCATCCGGTCGAGGACAGCGGGGTCGAGAAGGCATATCCCGGCAGGGAGGGGGCGATCACATGAAAGGCCGGCCCATCGTCGGGGGCGACCAGCCGCCCGATCAGGTGCTGGAACTCGGCCACCGAACTGGGGAAACCGTGAGTGATCAGCAGGGGTGTGGCGTCCGGCCGCTCGGAGCGGACGTGCAGGAAGTGGATTCGCTGCCCGTCGATCTCGGTGATGAACTGCGGAAATGCGTTGAGCTCGCTCTCCTGCCGACGCCAGTCGTAGTCGCCGCCCCAGTATTCGGCGAGCCGCCGGAGCTCGGAGAGGGGGATACCGCGCGACCACCCGACGCCATCGAGCTGATCGGGCCAGCGGGCCCGGTCGAGCCGGCGGCGCAGGTCGTCGACGGCGGCCTCGGGGACCGCGACGCGGAACGGTTCGACGGAGTGCTGAGAAACAGTCATGAGCAAAAGGTTAGGGACGATTGCGGAAGATTTCGTTCCGCATTGCCTGCCAGAATCAGCTCATGCTCGAGACCTCGGCGCGATTGCTCCGGCTGCTCGTCCTGCTCCAGTCGAAACGATCGTGGAGCGGGGGAGAGTTGGCCGAGCGTCTGGACGTGACGACCCGGACCGTCCGCGCCGACGTCGAACGCCTGCGCCGACTCGGCTACCCGGTGGGCGCCCGCCCGGGTGTGGCCGGCGGGTACGAACTCGGCTCGGGCGGCCGACTGCCGCCGCTGCTGCTCGATGACGACGAAGCGGTGGCGATCACCGTCGCGTTGCGGACCGTCGCCGTCGGCGCCCTCGCGGGCCTGGACCAGCCCGCGGTGCAGGCCTTGACCAAGCTGACCCAGCTGACGCCGACCCGGCTCCGGTCCCGCATTGTCGCTCTGAGTGAGTCGTTGCTGGCCGTCCCGTCCCGAGCCCCCGACGTCGACCCGGACATCCTGATCACCGTCGCAACCGCCGCCCGGGACCACGAGCAGCTGCGGTTCGACTACCGGAGCCACGCCGGGGGCGTGAACCGCCGCCTGGCCGAGCCGTACCGGCTGGTGAACCATCGCCGTCGCTGGTACCTGTTCGCGTGGGACGTGGATCGTCAGGACTGGCGCACATTCCGGGTCGACCGGATGGCGCCCCGCACCCCGAATGGTCGCCGATTCACCCCCCGATCGCTGCCGTCCGATCGCGAGATCAGCGATCGGATTGCTCGCGGTGTCGCACAGGCGCCCTGGCGCTACCGGGCCATGGTCACGGTGCACGCGCCGGAACACGTGGTGCGGTCGCGACTTCCGCTGCCGGTCGATCTGCAGGTGCTCGACGACACACGTTGCGTGGTCGAGTTGGGTTCGGACGATCCAGCCGCCCTTGCCATGCATCTGGTCATGCTCGACGCCGACTTCACCATCGAGTCCGCTCCGGAACTCGTCGAGGCCGTGGCCGCCCTGGCCGGCCGGCTGCAGCGCGCCGTCGACCTCTCGACGAGCTGATCAATCGATGCTCCCCTTCGGCACCGCCCACCTGGCCCGGAATGCCGGGTGGGCGGTCATGATCCGGTCGAAATCTGCGTCGTAGTGCAGGACGACGGCGTGATGGGCCAGCGCGGTGGCTGCGAGCAGGACGTCCAGCGCCCCCACTTCTCGGTTGGACCCTGCGAAATGCAGCGATCGGCGCAGATCGAGCGCGATCGCGTCGACCATCGGGCCGGATTCGAGGTAGAGCCAGCCGTACCGGAGGCGGTCAACCAGGTCGTCGTACTCGTCGGTCGTCCTCGCCGAGTACCCGGCCTCGGCGAGCGAGACCATCGAGGAACTCAGCTCGTGACCCTGCGCGGCGAGGTCGCTCAGGGCCTGATAGACCTGCGGCCGCGGAATCCTCGCCAGCACGGAATTGTCGACCAGGAACCGGGTCATCGACGAGCCCGGGCACGAACCTCCGGATCTCTCAGATCAGATCAGATCAGAGCAGTTCGAGCAGGGCATCGGTGTCCAGGTGCTCGGCAACCGCGTCGGCGAGGCGGTCCAGCATGGCCTCCCGTCGCGCCGGGAATCCGACGGCACCCGGGTGGACCCGGAACGGTCGCCCGGACACCGTGGTGGCCGATTCGAGCCAGGCCCGGCGGAAGGCGTCGTTCTCGAATGTGCCGTGCCACATGGTCCCCCAGACCCGGCCCACCCGACCGCCGCCCAGGAATTCGTCGTCGACCCGACCGCGATCGACGGAGGCGATTCCGTGATGGACCTCGTAGCCGAGTACCTGATGTCCCCGCCAGGATCCACGCGGTGTGGCCAGGACCTTGTCAGGTCCGAACGTCACCCGCGCCGGCAGCAGACCCAGTCCGGCCACCTCACCCCGGCCGGACTCCACGGAATCGTCGATGGTCTCGGCGAGCATCTGATAACCGCCGCAGATTCCGAGCACCGTCACACCCCGCTCCACGGCGTGCCGGACCGCGTCGGCCAAGCCGGTCGAGCGCAGCCACTCCAGGTCGGAGACGGTCGACCGGGAGCCGGGCAACACCACGACGTCCGCCGACCGCACGACGGTAGGATCGCTGGTCACGGTCACGTCGACGCCAGGCTCACAGGCCAGCGCGTCCAGGTCCGTGACGTTGGACAGCCGGGGAAACCGGATCGCCGCGACCCGCAGCGCCGGCCCGGACCCTCCGGCCGCACCGGCCCAGCGGCCGACCTGCAGCGTGTCCTCACCGTCCAGCCACACGTCGTCGAGCCAGGGCAGCACGCCCAGCATCGGCACGCCGGTGAGCTCGGCGATCCGGTCCAGCCCGGGACGCAGCAGACCGACGTCGCCGCGGAACTTGTTGATCACCAGTCCGCGGATCAGCGCGCGGTCGGCGTCGTCGAGCAGCGCCACGGTGCCGTACAGCGAGGCGAACACCCCGCCCCGGTCGATGTCGCCGACCACCAGCACGGGCAGCGAGAACCGCCGGGCCAGGCCCATGTTCACGTAGTCGCCGGCCCGCAGGTTGATCTCGGCGGGCGACCCGGCACCCTCGGCGACGATCATGTCGTAGCGGGCCGCGAGCTCGCCGTAGG
>JBIOVW010000832.1:0-3128 GCA_044867945.1 Nakamurella sp.
ACGGCCGGGCGCTCCCCGGCCGTCGGCGGACGTGCTTGGTTAATCACCGCGGACCGGCCCACCGGGCACCTGCCGCGCGATCGCGGTCCGGCGGCGCAGCTGCACCACCCAGTCAAAACCCGTTGACCTGCTCCGTTCGATTGGGGACCCTGGTAGCAAAGGGTCTTATCGTCTCGCCTGACGGCAAGTCATGCATCGAGCAGCGTCAGGCGCCCGACATTCACGAGACAACCGATTTCAAACAGGTCCGCAAACAGGGAGCGACTCGGATAAATGGGGGGCGCAGTGGGAAGGATCTCGCTGGGCAAGACGATGCTCGTCGCCGCCATTTGCTATGCCATTCCGCTGCTCGTCAACGTGGTCGTTGCCTTTGTCACGGACTGGACGGGTATCGCGAGTTGGTTGGCTGTACCAGTGCTGGGAACCGTTGGCGCGATGCTGGCCGCGGGGGTTGAGTATTCCGCATCCAACCACCAGGCCCATTCGGGTGCTTTCCCTGCGACGACTCAGAAGGGCAACAATCAGCTCTACCAGCCTTCCTTCACACAACCACGGAAATCGCGAGCCAAACCGGTCGCGGCGATGGCTCTCGTAGCAGTGTTGGTGTTCGTGGTTGGATCGGCGGCGACGTTCGGAATCCACTATGCGGTCGGCTACTTCACGGGCAACGAGAGTGGTGACCAGATTCTGGCCGAGCCGGCGACCGAGAGTCAGGAAGGGCTCACCGGGACGGTCGAATCGATCGTCGTCACCGACCACTTCACCCGCGTTCAAGTCACTATGACCAACAACACCGGCGGAACAATCACCTTGCCGCTCTACGGCAACACCCTTCTATCCGGAATTGACGGAACTTCGCTCGAAGCCGACGCATTCCGTAGTGATTGGTCGAACTCGATTCCCGCGGACGGGGTCCCGCACCGCGGGACCATCGTGTTCCCCGGGCACCTGGCGACGGGCACGACGGCGGCCTTGCTCAGTTTCGTCACTGTTTTCGGCACCTTTGGCTTTTCTGCCGGGTTCATCATCAGCGGTATCCAACTCGTGGGTTAGAGCGGTCACGCTCGCGGATCTTCTGCTCTGGTACATGGTGTGACCCTTGCTCGGCGATACCGACAGCGGGCCCGAGCGCGACGAGCTGCCCGCTCCACGCCCAGGTCCTCGGTGATCAGGACGACGTGCAGGGTCGCTGTGCATTCGGCCGCCCGTGCCTCCCGGACCGGATCCACCTGGGCACGTGGCGCCGCCTCCTCGGACTGACGGCGCAGCAGGTCGCCGAGCGCGCCGGCATCGATCGTGGGAGCCTGCGTCGGCTGGAGACCGGGGAAACCGGCGTGTCGATGGAGACTCTGCTGAACGTCGCCCGGGTACTTGGGCAACTGGAGCGCCTCGTCGAAGCCATCGGTCCCTACAACTGGGATCTGGGCCGGGCCCACGCCGACCAGATCCTGCCCAGGCCAACGCGGCCTTGACGGTCACAATACCGACGACCATCTGCGCAACCATGGGCTGCTCCGCGAGGGCCACGGCTGGCGCCTGTCCCCCGCGCTCGACATCAACCCGAAAATCCGAACCCGGGCGAATCCCGCAGCACGACCATCGGTGCCTCACCGGACGCCGAACTCGAGGCCCTGGAGACGTACGCAACCGCCTTCGGCCTGGAGGTCTCCGCGGCCCGTCGAACACTCGACCAGGTGCGCGACGCCGCTCGATCCTGGCGCACCTGACTGCCGCCAACGGCGTGGAACCGGTTCAGATCAATCGATTCGCGGAAGCCTTCGATCACCATCGACGTTGACCGCGCGATCAGGTGCTGGTCGTCTTCGGTGGTGATGGCGACAGGGGATCGGCCGCAGTTGGAGACGGCCGGTTTGGGAAGCCGAGGCGGTGCGCATACAGGTCGGCAGGTTTCATGTGGCGGCCGGACGGCCGCAGGCGCACAGTGATCAGTCAGCCACCCAGAGCGACCGGATCGGGCCGGAGCCGGTCGTTCGCGACCACAGCTGGAGGTGACGCATGGCCCGCCGTGCTCCCCGGAGATTCGTCCCGCTGGTCATCGTGACCGTCGCCCTGCTCCTGGCACCGGCTGTGCCCGCGGTCGCGACCCCCCTGCCGGCGGTTGGCAGTGAGATCCGCGGTGATGGCTGGGATCACCGGTCCGGGACGCCGCTGCCCAAGGTGCCGGTGATGACGGGCAGCGGTGGCGCGGTGGCGAGCGTCGACCGTGACGCCAGCCAGGTCGGCATCGACGTGCTGCGGGCGGGCGGCAACGCCGCCGATGCGGCCGTCGCGACCGCGGCGGCGCTGGGCGTGACCGAGCCGTTCTCGGCCGGCATCGGCGGCGGCGGGTTCCTGGTCTACTACGACGCGAAGCGCCGCAAGGTCTTCACCATCGACGGCCGGGAGACCGCACCGGCCACCTTTACCGAGCGAACCTTCCTCGACCGCAACGGCGAGCCATTGGTGTTCGCGGACGTGGTCAGCTCGGGCCTTTCGGTCGGCGTGCCCGGCACCCCGGCGCTGTGGGAGAAGGCGGCCCACCAGTTCGGCACCCGGTCGCTGCGCGACCTGCTCCGGCCGGCCGAGCAACTCGCGGAGCACGGGTTCGTGGTCGACGAGACCTTCGCCCAGCAGACCAGCGACAACGCCGCACGGTTCAGCAAGTTCCCGGAAACGGCCCGGATCTTCCTGCCGGGTGGATCGGCTCCCGCGGTCGGCAGCACCTTCCGCAACCCGGACCTGGCCGACACGTACCGGCTGATCGCCAAGCGCGGCACCGGCGTGTTCTACCGCGGCGAGGTCGGCCGCGACGTCGTGGCCACCGTGCAGCACCCGCCGCTGGCCACGACGCCCGTGGACACCTGGCCGTACCCGATCCGCCCGGCCGGGATGACGATGGGCGACCTCGCCGACTACCGCACCCGCTTCCCGGAGCCGACCCGCTCCGACTACCGAGGGCTGCAGGTCTACGGCATGTCCACCCCGTCCAGCGGCGGCACGGCGGTGGGCGAGGCCCTCAACATCCTCGAGCGGTTCGACCTGCGGTCGATGCCCCCGGCGCAGGCCATGCACCACTACCTGGAGGCCAGCGCGCTGGCGTTCGCCGACCGCAACCGTTACATCGGCGA
>JBIOVW010000833.1:0-3136 GCA_044867945.1 Nakamurella sp.
GCAGCATGACTACGCCTGCCCGACCGACGAGGACAACCCAACACAGCGCAATAAGAACCAAAGACACGAAAAGCGACCACAGACCCAATAGAACCAATACCGCGCCGGAGCTGTGCACCAAGCGAAAGCCGAGAAGACCTACTAGACCTCTTGAACCTAATAGAACTATTAGATACAATAGAACTGCGCTGCTCGGAGGGGCCGGGCGGGCAGACCCGAAGGAGCTGGACATGAACGGCGAGACCACCATCACGGTGATCGGCAACCTGACCGCCGCACCCGAACTTCGATTCACCCCCGGCGGGCACGCGGTCGCCAACTTCACCGTGGCCTCCACGCCGCGCACCTTCAACCGGCAGTCGGGGGAGTGGGAGGACGGGCCGGCCCTGTTCATGCGGTGCACCCTGTGGCGCAAGGCCGCCGAGAACGTCGCAGAGTCGCTGACCAAGGGCAGCCGGGTCATCGTGGCTGGCCGGCTGCGGCAGCGCACCTTCGAGACCCAGGAAGGCGACAAGCGCACCATCATCGAACTCGAGGTCGACGAGATCGGACCATCCCTCCGGTACGTCACCGCGACGACCACCAGGCAGGCCCGGCCCGAAAACGCCGAGCCGGCCCATGACGAGCCCCCGTACTGACCAGGACCAACGCGGGACGGCGGCGATCCCATACCAGGCTTCGTCGTCGCCGCCGCCCTAATACCCTTAATAGAGGGAATAGGGGAACAGGTTCCAAATCGTTCGCGCCCGTGACATTCGAGGAGATCCGCATGACCAGCCAAACCGTCACCGCCGTCCAGTACCTCGACCCCCGCACCCTGCTCGTCGATGGCAACATCCGGCACGCCGCCAAGGTCGACCCCGCTTTCATCGCCAGCATCCGCGACAACGGCGTGCTCCAGCCCGTCATCACCGTGCGCACCCCAGACGGCCAGCTGCGGGTGCGGTTCGGGCACCGCCGCACCCTAGCCGCCATCGAGGCCGGCCTTGACACCCTCCCGGTAGTCGTAGCTGCTGACGAAACCACCGACCAGAAGGGCGAGATCGACCGACTGGTCACCCAATGGGCCGAGAACGAACACCGCGCCCGCCTGAGCATCCCCGAACGCATCGGAGTAATCGAGCAGCTCGCCGCCTTCGGTGTCACGCCAACCCAGATCAGCAAGCGGACCCGGACCAAGCGGGCTGAGGTCGACGCGGCCCTGTCCGTCGTCGGATCAGACCTGGCCAAGGCCGCCGTCAGCCGGTACGACTTCCTAGACCTGGTGCAGGCCGCCGCCGTCGCCGAATTCGAGTCCGACACCGAGGCAGTCAAGGCCCTCGTGGCGGCCGCCAAAACCGGCCGGTTCGACCACGTGGCCCAACAGCTGCGCGACCGCCGGGACGAACAGGCCCGGCTCGACACATACGCCGCCGAACTCGACGCCGCCGGTCTTACCGTGCTGCAACGCGCCGACATCCACCACGACCACACCGAGTACGTGCAACACCTTCTCGACCAGGCCGGCCACCGCATCAATGACGACGAGCACACGAGCTGCCCCGGCCACGCCGTCATCGTCCGGGAGGACGTCGACTACTTCCCGCCTGGCCAGGTGCCCGCCGGCTGGACCGTGGAACCCGACGGGGACGACCCGGACGACGAGGATACCGGCGCAAACGATGGGGGAGCGGCCGAGGTCCTCGCCCGGGGCCTGACAACGGACGTCGTGTGCCAGAACTACCGGGCACACGGTCACCACACCCGCTGGGGAACGAGTGGAGGACGCACCGATCCGGGTGAGATGACCGACGCTCAACGGGAAGCCAAGCGTGCCGAACGCCGCGACACCATCGACTCCAACAAGGCCTGGCGATCGGCCGAACCGGTCCGCCGTACCTTCGTCAGCAACCTGCTCACCCGGAAAATCCCGCCGAAGGGAACCATCGGGTACATCGCCCGCGAGATCGCCGAAGGCGGCCACGAGCTGCGGACGGCGATGGAACGCGGCCACGAACAGGCCCGCACCTTCCTCGGCCTACCGGCCGACGACCAACCGATGTGGGGCTACCATGCCGGCGCCGCCAAGATCGTCGGACTGCTCGGCGAAGCCAGCGACGCCCGTGCCCAGATCGTGATCCTGGCCGTCGTCCTCGGCGCCCAGGAGGCCGCCACCGACGTGCACTCCTGGCGGCGGGTCAATCCCGCCACCCAGCGGTACCTGACGTTCCTGGCCGCCCACGGCTACACCCTCGCCGACGTCGAACGCCGCGCCTGCGGCCTGCCGATCAGCCCCGACGAGCCCGAACCGGGGGAGCCGGCCACCCAGCCAGACGGCGAGCGGGACAGCGACTGACCACCAACCAACCCGGTGCCCACAAGATTCCCGGTCGCGCCCCGACGCGGCCGGGGATCTGCGCTCGGCTGTGACCCACCCGACAAGACGACCTATCAGTTCTAACAGTGTCACTAGGACGAATACCGCCATTGGACCCTTACCATCGGCCCGACCGGCCGAGAGGCGGAAGGAGACCACTGCCATGAGCCGAACCATCGCCGTCGTCAACCAGAAGGGCGGCGTCGGCAAGACGACCACCGCCGTGAACATCGCCGCCTGCGCGGCCGAGACCGGCCTACGCTGCCTCGTCGTCGACCTGGACCCGCAGGGAAACGCCACCAAATGGTTGGGCGCGACCGGCGCGACCGGCACGGTCATGGACGTGCTGACCGGTGACATCGCCGCCGGCGCCGCCACCACCCGGGCGGCCGGCGTGCCCGGCGTCGACGTTCTGCCGGGCGGAGAGCCTCTCCTGGCCGCCGAACGCGCCCTCGGCGGGCAACCAGGCGCGGAAACCGTGCTCGGGGCCGCTCTAAGCCAGCTGGATGGCTACGACCTGATCCTGCTCGACTGCCCGCCCGGCCTCGGCGTCCTCACCGTCAGCGCGCTCGTCGCCGCCCGGGAGATAGTCATCCCCGTCACCATGGGCGCGATGGAACTGGACGGCGTCGCCGCCCTGCTGCGGACCGTCGAGCTGGTCACCACCCGCCTCAACCCCGACCTGCAGATCAGCGGCGTCCTGCCCGTCGAGTTCGACGCCCGCCAGAACCTCAGCCGGGACGTCCTCGCCGAGGTCACCAAGCGCTTCGGCGACGCCGT
>JBIOVW010000834.1:0-2468 GCA_044867945.1 Nakamurella sp.
CGGCGGGGCGCCGCCGGCGCTGGCCGCCTCGTGCGCCTCGATGATCCTGCGCACCGTCTTGTGGGTCGTGCCGCACATCACGGCCGCACCCCGATACGTGCCCACCTCGCGGTAGGCGGCAATCACGTCCATCCGTTCCCTCGCGTGCTTCAATGGAGACCCCTGCGTCGGTGATCAGTGACTGGTTGGCACCGCCACGGTCACCACGCAGGGCTCGCACGCCCTGTCACGACACGACGAAACGAAGAATGGGGACTTCTACCTGGCCAAAACCGGCGACCTAGAACTGGCCACCAACGGGGACTTTCTCACGGCCACGGACACCCAGGCATAGCCATAAGCGTGAGCGTGCATCTGCTGCCCAGCGTGGGGCCGGCCGCGGAGAGTCCGGTCGTAGGGATGAGCTGCGCGTGGTCGAGGGCCCTTGGGCCTCGAATGCCTTTGCGTGGAGGTAGGGCCTCCGCGCGGGCAGGACGCGGGCCACACGGTGCGGAGCACCCGAGGGTCCGCGAAGGGCCCCGGCAAGGCGGCGGCTGGTAGAGGTGGACGTCGACGAGGCATGCGGCGTGGCGGCCAACGAGGCGCCGGCTGCGAGCCTCCTGCCGGGGACGGGCCCAGACGCTGCACATCCCGGCGGCACCGCAAGCCAGGCTAGTCCTCGGCAGGCCAAGGCGGTCCCCGTCGATAAGCAGCCGCCCGATCGTCGGGCATAGCCGACCTCCACCTTGGCATCCGTTCTCGCGCGGCCCCGTCGCCCGCGTCAGGCTCACGAGAATGCACCGAGAGTTCTACAACATCCAGGCGATTGCCTCCGCCGGCGGCGTTCCACGCCGCATGGTCACGGAGGGCTGTGGTTGGCCTGACTCCCGAACCGTAGCGAGGTTGTCAGCCCATCGGCATCGGCTCTCCGGCGGGCATCGGCTCCCCGGTGGGGATCGGCTCCCCGGTGGGGATCGTGAGCCACGGCAGAGCGCCGGGTGCCACGAGCAGCAGGACGCCGAGCCCGAGCACGATCGCGGCGGTCGCGTAGGTGATGCCCCGGCGCCAAGGGATGAGCTTCTCGGCGGCGATGATCACCGCGACGAACGCCATCCAGGCGACGCTCATGACACCCAGGGCGAACAGGGACGCCATGATCGCCCAGCAGCATCCGACGCACCAGGCGCCGTTACGCATCCCCATCCGCAGCGCGCCTATCCGTCCCTCGCGCCACGAGCCCAGCAGCGCGCCCAATGGGCTGCGGCACTTCGACAGGCACACGTTCTTCAGTGGGGTGACCTCGTACGCGGCGGCCACGAACAGGGTGGCCGCCGCGAGGTATCGACCGTCGTTGTCCCATTGCAGGCGATCTCCGAACAGGTCGACCGCGGCGTTGCCGACGAGGTAGGCGACCAGGCCCGCGCCGGTCCAGCTCAACAGGTACCCGGCGGCGAACAGCCACGGGGACAGCGGTGAGCGCTCCCTGGTCATCCGCGTGTACAGCGCGATAGTGGGCGCCACAGACGGGAACATCATCGCGGCCATCATCACGACCCACACCCCGAGGAACCAGACCAGGCCACCGAGAGTGGTCCACGGCCCGGCGTCCATTCCCCGCATTTCGCGGGCGGTCCAGACCCAACCGAGCGCAGCGACGACGATGAGGGCGGCGACCAACCCCCACTGCGCCCGCGCCGCCGAGTAGGCCGGTGCCAGCTCGCTGCGGGCAGGCTCCGTCGATGTTCCCATCAAGGGGTCAGGCGGCCCAGGAGAACTCGGACGTCGACAACCCGCTCTTCCCCTCGTAGGAGATCCCGAACGCGTTGATCCGGGTGTGCTTCGCCTCGGCCATGGTCAGGTCCGATGCGACCGGATGGAACATGCCTTGGAAGCGGACCGGCTCGCCGGTGGTGACGCCGAACGGCACGATGTCCTCGATCACGTAGTCGATGGTGTCCGCAACCCGGACGCTGTGCACCAGACCGTCATCGGTGACCTCGATCGCGGCCCGCTCCACACCCACGACCTCCCCGACCAGAGGGGCGAGCCCGCCCATCGGTCCGCCGAGCTGCCCGCCGAACACCTTGACGAGCTTGTCGAACTGCTCGTCGTCGGCCCCGTCGTCGACGTACACCCCGAGCTGCCAGTTGCCCTGGGTCATCACCTTCGGGGTGTCGGCGATGAGCACCACCTTGCGCCCGGCGATATCGGTCCCCTCCACCTGACCCTTGCGGATGTTGAAGACCAGAGTCACGCGGCAGAAGTCGTACGTGGCCCCGTGATCCATCGACATGTTGCACGGGCACATCAACTCGCACGAGCAGGTTTCTGAGTAGCTACCGGTGAGATTCCACGCCATGGCCGGACCACCTCTCTGAGCCGCCGCCAGTTTTCACGGGGGGTGACACGAGCGTCAAGGTGAACCCGGGCCGAACATCCAGAGACTTCACGCCGTGGCTTGGCGGCGCTCGCCCACTGATGTCACGATG
>JBIOVW010000835.1:0-9370 GCA_044867945.1 Nakamurella sp.
AGCACGGTGACCGGCAGGCCGGCGGTCGTCCGCCGGACCAGGTCGGCACGGTGCGGCGCCCGCTCGACCGCGTCCAGGCGCGCGCCGCGGAGAGCGGCGAACGCGCCCAGCAGCCCCGCCTTGCCGCCGGGGCCGGCGGCCAGGTCCAGCCAACGCTCGTCGGTCCCATCCAATTCGGCGGTGGCCAGGGCCGTCGCGACCAGCTGGGAGCCCTCGTCCTGCACCGCGGCCCGCCCGTCGGCGACCGCCTCGACGGTCGCCGGGTCGGCGCCGCTCAGGTACACCCCGAACGGGGAGTACCGGGCCGCGGTGCCACCGGCGAGGGCGGCGAGGTCGTCGCGACCGATCAGCCCCGGCCGGGCGACCAGGTGCACGCTCGGCGGCACGTCGTCGGCCCGCAGCGCACTCTCCAGCTCGTCGGTCGCGGGGGCGAGGCGGTCCCGGTAGGCGCTGACGATCCACCGCGGGTGGGCCGTAGCCATGGCCAGGTGCCCGAGCGGGTCGGTGTCCGCAGGCGGCGCGAGCCGCTGGGTCCAGGTGTCGAGGTCGGCCTCGGCGATGCGGCGCAGCACCGCGTTGACGTAGCCGGCGGCACCGGGCCGCTCCCCCGCCCTGACCAGCTCCACCGTGGACGACACGGCGGCGTGCGGCGGGATCCGGGTGTGCAGCAGCTGGTAGGCGCCCAGCCGGAGGGCGTCGATGACCGGCCCGTCCAGCTCGTCGAACGCCCGGTCGCCGCAGTCGGTGATCACCGCGTCCAGCTGGCCCAGCGCGCGGCAGCTGCCATAGGCCAGTTCGGTGGCGAGCGCGGCGTCCCGACCCGTGAGGCCGCGGTCCCGCAGGATCGGCGGCAGCGCCAGGTTCGCGTAGGCGCCGCGGGACCGGACGGCGGCGAGCAGCTCGAGCGCGACCGCCCGGGCCGGGTCGGTGACGGGCGGGCGCCGGGTGGGTGGGCGTCGCGGGGGGCCGGCCGGTCCCTTGCGGGGCTTGTGCGGTCGCCCGCCCGGGTTGCGGCGGGGCCTCGGGGACGTCATGCGGCCGCCCTTCCGGGGCACCGCGCAGGCTCGGTCGCCCCGGTAGGGGCGCCGGCTTTGTGTTCATCATTCGCTCTGATCGCGAGCCCTCCCGCCCACCCTGCGCTCATCCCAACACCGTGCCGGGTTCGGGGCGGGCGCCGCGGGCCCAGTCGGCGGCGTCCATCGGTTTGCGGCCGGGGGCGGTGATCCGACCGAGCCGGACGGCGGTGGTGGCGGTGCCGACCAGCACCTCTCGTTTGCCGGCGGCCAGCTCGCCGGGTGCCAGGCCGGTGCGGTCGGTGTGTTCGACCGGGCCGACCACCAGCCGACCCCACGGCGAGTCGGTCCAGGCGCCCGGCTCCGGGGTCAGCGCACGGATGTTCCGGTGCAGGGCCCGGGCGGGTTGGGTCCAGCCGAGCCGTGCGTCGTCGACGGTGACCTTGCCGGCGTAGCTGACCCCGTCGACCGGCTGCGGGCGGGCCTGCACGCTGCCGTCGGCCAGCCCGTCCAGGGTGGCCACCAGCAGCCGCGCACCGGCGGTGGCCAACCGTCCCAGCAGGTCGCCGGCGGTGTCGTCGTCCGCGATCGGCTCGGTGATCAACCCGTACACCGGACCGGTGTCCATGCCCTGGTCGAGCTTGAAGGTCGTCGCTCCGGTGATGTCGTCGCCCGCGCGGATCGCCGCCTGCACCGGCGAGGCGCCCCGCCAGGCCGGCAGCAGGGAGAAGTGCAGGTTGACCCAGCCGTGGCTGGGGATGGCCAGGACCGAGGCCGGCAGCAGGTTGCCGTAGGCGACCACCGCGGCCGCGTCCGGCGACAGGTCGGCGAGCAGCCCGGCGAAATCCGGGTCCTTGGCACTGGGTGGGCACAGCACCGGGATTCCCGCCTGCTCGGCCAGCGCGCCGACGGGCGACGGGTGCAGGGTGCGGCCCCGCCCCCTGGGGGCCGGTGGCCGGGTGATGACGGTGACGACGTCGTGCCGCGACTGCAGCAGGGCGGTCAGCGAGGGCACGGCCGGTTCCGGGGTGCCGGCGAAGACGATGCGCAGGTGACTGCCCTTCTGCTGGACGGCCGGCCGGTGCGCGATGATCTGCTCCGGGTCGGTGTTGCCAGGCAAGTCTATGGAGCGCGGGGTGACGGTGATGACGGCAGCCGAACCCGACGGCCGGCCGCTGGTCGGTGCGGTGGTACGGCTGGACGCCGGCGTTGACGCGGATGCGGCCGGCCTGTTCGTCGCGCTTGACGATCCCCGGGTGTTCGCGGCCGGTTACGGGGGTGGTCCGGCCGGGCGGCCGGCGTCGATCGAGGCCTTCGAAAGGTGGTGGGCTTCGTCGTTGGACGATGCCCGACGGTCGGCGGTGTACGTCGTTCGGCTGGTGGCGGACAGTCCGCTTGGGGTGGCCGGGACAATCCTCGGCACCTCGTCGCTCGGCGACGTCTCGCTGCCGGACGAGCGGATCCACCTGGGTTGGACGGCCTACGCACCGACCGTGTGGGGGTCGGCGGTGAACCCCGAGTGCAAGTTGCTGATGCTGGCGCACGCGTTCTTCGACTGCACGTTCGGTCGGGTGAAGATCCAGACCGACGTGATGAACACCCGGTCGCAGGCGGCGATCGCCCGGCTGGGGGCGGTACGGGAGGGTGTGCTGCGCCGGCATCAGGCGCGGGCAGACGGCACCTTCCGCGGCACCGTCGTGTACTCGATCCTGCGGGACGAGTGGCCGGCGGTGCGCGCCGGGTTGCGGGCGCGCCTCGCCGGATGAGCCACCCACTCGATGTTGATCATGGCGAAAGGGTTGTTGTCGAGGCCTCAAAACGGCCGTTTGGCCATGATCAACACCGGATGAGGGAGCCGGCCCGGCGCGGTCTTGGCCCGGAGCGGTCCGGCGCGGCGCAGTCCGGCGCGGTCCCGCGCGGTCCGGGCCGGCGCGGTCCGGTCAGACGAGCTCGGCCGGGTCGACCTTGATCCGCAGGCCCCCGCCGAGCTTGCGGGCGGACCGTCCCGCTGCCAGCGCGTGCAACGCCGCGCTGAGCGACTTTCGCTGGGCGAGCGGCGCCCGGACCAGCGCCCGCAGCCGGGTGCCGTCCGGGAGTGCGGGGTCGAGCCCGAGCAGCAGGGCGCCGGATCCGTCGACGACGTCCTCGTCCGGGTCCGGAGTGGGATCGGAGTTGTCCTCGTCCAGTGGCACGGGGCCGAGGATCTCGGCGTCCGGCGGCAACTGCAGCCGATCGAGGGCGTCCATGATCGCCGTTTGCGACCCGTCGATCGACGCCATCGCCACCGCGGGCGGGAACCCCAGCTCGCGGCGGGCCGCGAGTTCGGTCTCGGCATGACCGGCGGGATCCCAACGGATCAGCGCCTGCACCGTGGGCAGGGCGGCCTCGGCGGCGATGACGACCTGCCCACCCCGTCGGTTCGACCTGACCAGCGCGGCGGCCCCCATCCAGCGGCGAAGGGTCTCCTCCGCGGCCCGCAGATCCTGACGCCCGAGCAGCAACCGGCCGTCCAGCAGCAGTGCGGCGCCGTAACCCGTGGGCGCGACGGGCTCGGCGCCCGGAGTGGCGACGACGATCGCCGGTCCGTCCGGCACCGTCGGCCGTCCGGCCGCCTGGGAGGAATTCAGGATCGGCACCCCTGGGAAGGCCCGGCCGATCTCCTCCGCGGTTCGGCGGGCGCCGATGGTGCTGGCCCGGATCCGGTCGCCCCCACAGGCGCCGCAGCGGAAGTGGGCCTCGTTCGCGCCACACCATCGGCAGTGCAGCAGACCGGTCCGGGGTCCGGTCAGGCGTAGGTGGCCGCGGCAGCGGCGGCAGCGCGCCGGCCGGCGGCACCGCTCGCAGGCCACCGCCGGCACGTACCCGGCGCGGGGCACCTGGATCAGCACTGGCGCCCCGCCATCGAGGGCCTTGCGGGCCGCGTCGAACGCGACGGGAGGAATGCGGGCATGCGCGGCCGCCGACGTGGCACCCATGACGTGCTCGGTGCCGGTCGCCCGGATCCAGGGCACCCGGCTGCGGACCAGCGGCCGGTACGGCGGCATCGCCTGGGCCCAGCCGCTGTCCAGCAGCAGCTGCGACTCCGCGGTCCGGGCGAACCCGCCGATCAGCATCGGGCAGGACCGGGCCATCGACCGCAGCATCAGCACCTCGCGGACGTGCGGGTACGGCGCGCGCGGTTCGGCCAGCAGGTCGTCCCCGTCGTCGAACACGGCGACCAGACCGAGGCCGGCCACCGGCGCGAACGCGGCCGCGCGGGTGCCGGCCACGACCATCCGCTCGCCCCGTCGCACGGCCAGGAAGCGCCGGTAGCGCTCCGCCGGTCCGAGGTCGGCGGACAGGGTGACGTGCCGGTCCGGGCCGAGCACGGCGATCAGCGCTGCGTCGAGTCTGGCCAGGTCGGTGGCGTCCGGGACGATCAGCAACGCGCCCCGCCCCGCCGCCATCGCCGCCGCCGCGGCTTCGGCGAACCGGGTCGGCCAGTCCTCGCCGGGCAGCGCCTCCCACACCGCCCGGGCCGGGCGACCGTCCCGGATCGCCTTGAAGAACGCCGCACCGGCGGGATAGTCGGCGGACCACTGCGGCGGCACCGGTGGGCCGGACGAGCCGCGGTGGGCGGTTTCGGACCCGTCCGGGGTGATCCCGGGACCGGGTTCGGCCGAGTCGCCCGGACCGGGCGCCGGAGGTGCGGCCACCGACTCCGGTGCATCCCCGCCGGACAGCTGCTTCTCCGCTCGGGCGTGCCGGGGCGGGACGGCCAGCCGCAGCACGTCAGCGACGGTGCCGCCGTACCGATCCGCGACCGCTCTGGCCAGCTCGGCGACCTCCGCGGACAAGACCGGCTCCGGCGACACCACGCGCTCGATGAAGCCGAGTTCGCCGGTGTGGTCGGATTCGGCGACCCGGGCGATCACGAATCCCCCGACCTGCCGACCGGCGAACCGAACCTTGACCCGAACCCCCGGCCGGGCTACGTCGTCGTCGCGTCGATCGACCAGATAATCGAAGGTCCGATCGAGATGCGGCAGCGGCACCTCCACCAGCACCCGTGCCACCGGCAGGGTCGCCGCGGCCACCCGGGCGCCCGCGGAGGGGCGGGCCCGGGTCGGCGTCGCCCGGCGGGTCGGAGGCGCGGTCACCACCCATGCATACCAAGGCCCACTGACAGTGGTGCACTCTGACCTCGGCGGTCGTGTCCATGCGCCACAGATTGCTGGCGGCGCCCGGACCCTACGTCGGGGAGGGCTGACGTCGAGCCTCAAGAACATCGGGGGCGGGCGTTGATCGCCTGCCTGGATTCGAGACCCGCGCCGGTTCGGTTCGGTTCACCGCCGCCGGCAGCCGAGCGGTATGGGCGCGGCGGCACGGCCGATTGCTCACCGGAGCTTGCCGAGCGAACCGTGGTTGCGCATCTCAGCGTCTCTTGAGCAACCTCGGTTCATTGGCCGGGCGGGAGCGCCGGCGAACGCCACCCGGGCTCACCTCACGACGTGCGGGCGCACCTCACGACGTGCGGGCGCACCTCACGACGTGCGAGCGCACCTCGCGACAGGCATGCGCCGCGCAAAGTGCGCCCAGGTGTTGCAAAGTGCGCCCGGATGGCGTGCAGTAGCCGCCGCGGCACCCGGGCCCGACCCAAACCAAGGCCGCGGGCAGGAGCACGCGGTCAAATGCCCAGGGCCGACTTCAGGTCGGCGGCGCGCTCGGTGTTCTCCCAGGGCAGGTCGACGTCGGTGCGGCCGAAGTGGCCGTAGGCGGCGGTCTGCGCATAGATGGGGCGCTTGAGGTCAAGGGCCCGGATGATCGCGGCCGGCCGCAGGTCGAAGACCTGCCTGATGGCCTCGGAGATCTTGTCCGGGTCGACCTGCTCGGTGCCGAAGGTCTCCACGAACAGGCCGACCGGCGACGCCTTGCCGATGGCGTAGGCGACCTGCACCTCGATTCGGTCGGCCAGGCCGGCGGCCACCACGTTCTTGGCCACCCAGCGCATCGCATACGCGCCCGAACGGTCGACCTTCGACGGGTCCTTGCCGGAGAACGCGCCCCCGCCGTGCCGGGCCATGCCGCCGTACGTGTCGACGATGATCTTGCGGCCGGTCAGGCCGGCGTCGCCCATCGGGCCGCCGATGACGAACCGGCCGGTCGGGTTCACCAGCAACCGGTAACCGGAGGTGTCGATCTCCAGTGCCGCCAGCTCCGGCTCGACGACCTGCTCGCGCACGTCAACGGCCAGCAACTGCTCCAGGTCGATGTTCTCCGCGTGCTGGGTCGACACCACCACAGTGTCCAGCCGGGCCGCCTTGTCCCCGACGTACTCGATGGTCACCTGAGTCTTGCCGTCGGGCCGCAGGTACGGCACGGCGCCGGACTTGCGGACGGCGGTCAGCCCGCGGGACAGCCGGTGTGCCAGCGCGATCGGCAGCGGCATCAGCTCCGGGGTGTCGGTGCAGGCGTAGCCGAACATCAGGCCCTGGTCGCCGGCGCCCTGCTCGGACAGGTGGTCGTCGATCTCCTCCGCGGAATGGGTGCGCGTCTCGAAGGCGACGTCCACACCCTGCGCGATGTCCGGGGACTGCGCGCCGATGGCGACGTTGACGCCGCAGGACGCGCCGTCGAAGCCCTTGGCCGACGAGTCGTAGCCGATGCCCAAAACGGTGTCCCGGACGATCGCGGGGATGTCGGCATACGCGCTGGTGGTGACTTCACCGGCGACGTGAACCTGCCCGGTGGTCACCATGGTCTCGACCGCGACGCGGCTGGCCGGGTCCTGCCGGAGCAGCTCGTCGAGGATCGAATCGCTGATGGCGTCGCAGATCTTGTCGGGGTGCCCCTCGGTGACGGATTCCGAGGTGAACAGGCGGGAGGTCACGGCTGTTTGCTCCTATGTCGCTGGTGGAGGGTGAGGTCGTCGTTCGTGAGGGGCCGGCTGGCGGCTGCGCGCGAAAGGGCGGCGATTGGGCACGACCCTACGCGATGCGCGTGCCGATTCCGGTCATTCCGGCGGTTCCGATGAGGGCTTCGATTCGAGCGTCGAGGACGGAACCGCCCCGAGACATCGGCTGATGGCGTCGCAGACCGCGGCGGCCAGCAGCGTCTTGGGACCGAACGGGATCTCCCGGGCCGGGGAGCCGTCCGCGGACAGGATGACGCCGGCGTTGTCGGCCACCTCGAACGCCCGGCCCTGGTCGACCCGGTTGACCACCAACAGGTCGCAGCCCTTGCGGACCAGCTTCTGGCGGCCGTAGTCCAGCGGGGTGCCGTGCTCGTCGCCGGTCTCCGCGGCGAACCCGACCACCACGCGTGCCCGGTCCGGCCCCGGGCGGCTCAGCCCGGCCAGGATGTCCGGGTTCTCGGTGAGTTCGACGGTGGGCGGGCCCTGCCCGACCCGCTTCTTGATCTTGGTGAGGCCGGCATGGACCGGCCGGAAGTCGGCCACCGCGGCGGCCATCACCACCGCGTCGGCGCCCGCGGCGTACTTGGTCATCGCCGACTCGAGGTCGCGGGCGTCGGTCGCGTCCACCGGCGTCACCCCCGGAGGCGTGTCCAACGACACGTTCGCGGACACCAGGGTCACGTCGGCCCCCCGCGCGGCGGCGACCAGGGCGAGCGCATGGCCCTGGCGCCCGGATGATCTGTTGCCCAGGAACCGCACCGGGTCGAGGGGTTCCCGGGTGCCCCCGGCGGAGATGACGACCCGACGTCCGGCCAGGTCATGGGGCAGCGCGGACGGTTCGGCCAGCAGCAGCGCGCCGACCGCATGAATGTGGTCGACCTCGGGCAGCCGGCCGGGTCCACTGTCCTTGCCGGTCAGCCGCCCGACGGCAGGCTCCAACACGGTGACGCCCCTGGCCCGCAAGGTGGCGACGTTGGCCCTGGTGGCCGGGTGCGTCCACATCTCGGTGTGCATGGCCGGGGCCATCAGGACGGGCGCCCGGCTGACCAGCAGGGTCGAGGTGAGCAGGTCGTCGGCCTGCCCGGTGGCCGCGCGGGCCAGCAGATCCGCCGTCGCGGGGGCGATGACGACCAGGTCGGCGCGCTGCCCGGTGGCGACGTGTTTGACGTCGGGGATGTCGGTGAACACATCGGTCGCGACGGGGTGACCCGACAGGGCCTCCCAGGTGGCGGCGCCGACGAACTGCAGCGCGGCCGCGGTCGGCACCACGGTGACGTCCGCCCCGCTCTCGGTGAACAGGCGGACCAGGCCGCCCACCTTGTAGGCGGCAATGCCGCCGCCAACCCCGACCACCACCCGGGGACGGTGCCCGGTTTCGGACAGCTCGGTCGACGTCACGGAAACCGGCGAGCTCGGCGAGGTCACTCGCCTTCGGTGTGGGTGAGCAGACCCGCGTTGATCTCGCGCAGCGCGATCGAGAGCGGCTTCTCCTTGGGCAGCGGCTCGACCAGCGGCCCGACGTACTCCAGCAGGCCCTCGCCGAGCTGGGCGTAGTAGTCGTTGATCTGCCGGGCCCGCTTGGCCGCGTAGATCGACAGACCGTACTTCGAGCTGGTCCTGGTGAGCAGCTCGTCGATCGGCGGGTAGGTGATGCCTGCGGCGGCGATGGACGCCGCGGTGGGCGCGCCGGTGTCTGCTGAAGTGCTCATCTGCCGTGCTCCTGTATCCGTGATCCCCGGACGAACCGGAGGGAGGTGTCGCTCGCCGGCACTCTCATCCGGCCGCACCGGTGTCAGGGCACGCACGAACCGGGCCGGGACCCGGTCATCAACTGTACCAACCCTTCGGCGGCACTCCGGACGTTCGTGTTGACCACCGTGTGGTCGAACTCCGGTTCGGCCGCCAACTCGTCCCGCGCCGCCGCCAATCGGGCGGCGATCGTCGCCGGGTCCTCGGTCCCCCGGCCGACCAGTCGGCGGTTCAGCTCGTCTACCGACGGCGGGGCAAGGAAGATCAGCACGGCCTCCGGGCCGAGGCCGGGCGCGGCCCGCACCTGGCGTGCCCCCTGCACCTCGATCTCCAGCAGCACGTCCTCCCCGGCGGCCAACCGTTCCTCGACCGGGTCGCGCGGGGTGCCGTACAGGTTGCCGGCGAACCGGGCGTACTCGAGCAGCCGGCCCGTCGCGATCAGTTCGTCGAACCGCTGCCGGCTCACGAAGTGGTAGTTGACCCCGTCGACCTCACCGGGACGCATCGCCCGGGTGGTCGCCGAGACCGAGTACCACAGGGCCGGCACCAACTCCCGGACCTTGGCCAGCACCGTGCTCTTGCCCACCCCGGAGGGCCCGGAGAGGACGAACAGGCGCCCCCGACCCACTGTCCGGTCGGCCCGGCCCGTCCGCTCCCCGCGGGTCAGTAGCCGAACTCGTTGAGCAGGGCCTGCCGCTGGCGCTCGCCCAGCCCC
>JBIOVW010000836.1:0-2523 GCA_044867945.1 Nakamurella sp.
GCAAGCTCGACGCCGCCCTGAAGCACCGCTTCGGCCGCCGCTCCGAGCGAAGGCCCCGCCGCCGCGAGCCGGTGGAGGACGACGAACCGGGCAAGCGCCGCGACGACCACGGCCGCTCGCCCCTGCCCGATCACCTGCCACGCCGCGAGGTGATCCACGACCTGAGCGAGGAGGAGAAGCTCTGCCCGTGCTGCGGCCGGCCGCGCGGGCGGATCGGGGCCGACACCTCCGAGCGGCTGGACTACCGCCCGGCCTGCCTGTTCGTCCGCCGGACGGTCCGGCCCAAGTACGCCTGCTCGGCGTGTGACGCCGCCGGCCGGCCGGCCCAGGTCGCGCAGCCGCCGCTGCCCCCGGAGCCGGTCCCCCGCGGGCTGGCCGCCCCCGGCCTGCTGGCCCACCTGTTGGTGTGCAAGTACCTCGACCACCTGCCCCTGTACCGGCTGGAGGGCATCTTCGGCCGGCTCGGGTGGGACGTGGCCCGGTCCACCCTGTGCGACCTGACCCTCCGGTGTGCCGGCGTCCTCGCCCCGCTGTACCGGCTGATGTGTGACCGGGTGCGCCAGTCCCTGGCCCTGCACACGGACGACACCCCCCTGACCCTGCTGGCCCCGCGGCGGACGGCCCACGCCTGGGTGTACGTCGGCGACGCCGCCCACCCGTACACGGTGTTCGACCTGTCGGTCGGCCACACCCAGGACGCCCCGCAGGCGTTCTTGCGCGGGTACACGGGGTTCATCCACGCCGACGGGTACGCCGGGTACGGCGAGCTGTACCGGGCCGGGGCCACCCACGCCGGGTGCATGGCCCATGCCCGGCGATACTTCTACGACGCCCGGCTGGCCGACCCGGAGCGGGCGCACGAGGCGCTGGCCCGCATCCGGGCCCTGTACGCCGTCGAGGCCGAGGCCAAGGAGCGACAACTCGCCGGCGGCGCGCTGGCCGCCTACCGGCAGGCCCACGCCGGGCCGGTGCTGACCGGGTTCGGCTCCTGGCTGGCCGAGCAGGCCCCGCGGGTGCTGCCCAAGTCGGCGATCGGGCAAGCGATCACTTATGCGACGAATCAGTGGCCGTCGCTGCAGGTGTACCTGACCGATGGCCGGCTGACGATCGACAACCACCCGGCCGAGCAGGCCATCCGGCCCCTGGCCGTGGGCCGGGCCAACTGGCTGCACCTGGGCGGAGACGGCGGCCTGCAACCGGCCGCCGTGCTCTTGAGCCTGGCCGCCTCGGCCAAGCGGCATGGGTTCAACCCGTGGGACTACTTCAAGCACCTGTTGACCGACTTGCCCGCCCGGCCGCCGGATGCCGGCCTGACCGACCTGTTGCCGGACGTGTGGGCTCAGTCGCGCGCCGGGCCGACCCCACCGGCCGCTCATTGATCGTCGGACCGACCACGAATCCCCTGCCGTGCTGCCTCAACCTGCCGGGCCGGAGGACGCATGCCGTATCCGTCCGACGAACGACGTTCTTGCGGTCCGGTGTAGCCTGGAGGTTTCCTTCCGGGGGACCTCGGCATGGCTCGGCACGACCGCGATCTGAAGCGGGAACAGACCTGGCGGCAGCACCTCGAGCGGCAGCAGGCCAGCGGGCAGACGGCCCGCGCCTACTGTCGCCGGCACGACTTGGCCGAGACGGCCTTCCACTACTGGCGGCGGACTATCGCCGAGCGCGACCGCGAGGCCCGGCGGGGCACGCCGGTGCCCGCATTCGTCCCCGTCACCGTCGTCGGCACGGCCGCGGCCGGGTCGCCGATCGACATCCGGCTGGCCGGCGGGCACCGGGTCCGGGTGCGGGTCGGGTGCGACCGGGAGCTGTTGGCCGCCGTCCTCGGGCTGCTCGGGGCCCGGCCGTGCTGACCCTGCCGCCGTCGACCCGCGTGTACGTGGCCACCGCCCCGGCCGACATGCGCCGGAGCTTCGACGGGCTTCTGGGTCTGGTCCGCGATTTCTTGGGCGGTGACCCCATGAGCGGCCATTTGTTCGTCTTTCGCAACCGGGCCGGGGACCGCCTCAAGGTGCTGTGGTGGGACCGGGACGGGCTGGCCATCTTCTACAAGCGGCTGGAGGAGGGCACCTTCGCCTTCCCGGCGGCGACCGGCGACGCCCCGCAGGTGGAGATGACGGCGGCCGACCTGCAACTGGTCCTCCAGGGCATCGACCCGAGTCGGGTCAAGCGATCCCGGCGCTATCAGCGGCCGACCCCGGTGGCGTGACCGACTCACACAATCACATTTCTTGATATTCCCTGAAACATGTTGGCCGGCCGCGCCGTCTATGGGGCATGAGCCCGGGTGCCGCCAACGCCGACGTCGACTTGCCCGACGACCCCGACACGCTCAAGGGGATGATCCGCGAGCTGCTCGCGCTCCTGAAGGACCGGGACCGCGAGCTCGACGGCGTGCGCCTTCGGCTCGACCAGCTCCTCCGGCGGCTCTACGGCCCCAAGTCCGAACGCACGCGGCCCGACCAGCCGGGCCTCTTCGATGACCCGGACGAGCCGGACCCCTCCGGCCCGGCCCCGCCC
>JBIOVW010000837.1:0-4193 GCA_044867945.1 Nakamurella sp.
GTGCAGGAGTTCCCGGACAACCGGGCGCACTGGCCGCTGGACCCGGGTCGCGCCCTGCTGCTGGTGCACGACATGCAGCGGTACTTCGTGGACGCGTTCGTCGACCCGCAGGATCCGAGCGGGCCGATCGGCGCCGCGGTGGCGAACATCCGGACGCTGCTCGGCGTGTCGCGGCGGATCGACCTGCCCGTCGTGTTCAGCGCCCAGCCGCCGCGGCAGGCGACGAGCGATCGCGGGCTGCTGGGCGACTTCTGGGGTCCGGGTCTGCAGGATGCCGAGCAGGCGCGGATCGTCGACGCATTGGCCCCGGCCGATGGCGAACGGGTGATCACCAAATGGCGGTACACCGCGTTCCTGCGCACGCCGCTGGCCGACCTGATGCGCGCGTCGTGCCGGGACCAGCTGATCGTCGTGGGCGTCTACGCCCACCTCGGCTGCCTGCTGACCGCGGCCGACGCGTTCATGCACGACATCGAGCCGTTCCTCGTCGGGGACGCGGTCGCCGACTTCAGCGAGGCCGACCACCGGTCGGCGCTGAGCTATGCGGCCGGCCGCTGTGCCCGGGTGATCAGCACGGCGACCGCGTCGGCCGAACTTCGTCCGGCGGACCTGCTGGCGCAGGCACGGCGGTGACCGCACCGGGGGGAGGTCCGTCGGTTGCGCTGGTGACCGGCGCGGCCGGGGGGATCGGCCGGGCGATCACCGCCGGGCTGGCCGATGCCGGCTACCTGGTCGCCGGCGTCGATCGGGTCGCGGACGAGCCCCGGCCGGGGATCCGGGCGTTCCGGGCGGACGTCACCGACCGGGCGCGGGTGGAGTCGCTGGTCGAACAGGTCGAGGGCGACTGCGGGCCGATCGACGTGCTGGTGCACGCGGCCGGCGTGCTGCGGGTGGGCGATGTGTTGGCGACCGGCCCCGACGACTTCGTCGCGATGCTGGCGGTCAACGCGCTGGCCGTCGACGGGCTGTCCCGCGCGGTGGCCAGGCGGATGGTGCCGCGCCGGCGCGGGTCCATCGTCACGGTGTCGTCGAACGCGGCCGGGGTGCCGCGGGCCGGGATGGCCGCGTACGGCGCGTCAAAGGCCGCCGCGACCATGTACACCAAGGCGTTGGGCCTGGAGCTGGCCGAGTTCGGGATCCGGGCCAACGTGGTCGCCCCGGGCACCACCCGCACTCCGATGCTGGCCCCGCTCGGCGCCGGTGTGGACGAGGTGGCGGCTGCGGCGGTCGTCGGCGATCCGCTGCGCTTCAAGGTCGGCATCCCGCTCGGCCGGGTCGCCGAACCCGACGACATCGCTTCTGCCGTAGCATTTCTAGCGTCCGATGCGGCCAGACACATCACCCTTGCCGAGCTGTACGTGGACGGCGGCGCAACCCTGCGCTGAGCCGGTTCGAGACAGGACGAAAACGAATGAACCAGCCCGACGACTTCATGTTGCTCGGACCCGACCGGCGGCTGCGGGCCTCCGGCGTACTCGCGCAGCTGCCGGCCGAACTCGCCACGGGCCGGGCCGCTGCCGGGCATGCCATGGGCCTGCTGCGCGCCACCGAGGCCCGCACCGGGCGTGCCGGTGTGCTGGTCGGCGCCATCCCGTTCGACACCACGCGTCCGGCAAGGCTTGTCGTCCCGAACCGGGTGCACTGGGACGACGTCGGCCCCACCGGCCCGGATGTCGCTCCGGCCGACCGGGACACGCAGCGACGGGCCGAGTTCGAGCACGACGACCCGGAATACCGCACCGCGGTGGCCGCCGCGCTGCGCGGCATCGACGCCGGCATGGTCGACAAGGTGGTGCTCGCCCGCACGGTGGACCTGCGCCTGGCGCACGACCTGGACCCGGCCGTGCTGGTCGCCGAACTGGCCCGAACCAACCGCGACGGGTACACGTTCCGGGCGGACGTGGGCGGGGGACAGGTGCTGGTGGGTGCGTCCCCGGAGTTGCTGGCGGCGGTTGATGGGGACCGGCTCGTGTCCTACCCGCTGGCCGGCACCACCACCCGGCACGCCGACCCGGCCGAGGACCGGGTGGCCGCCACCGAGCTGCTCGCCTCGGCCAAGAACGTCGACGAGCACCGGATGCTGGTGGATGCGCTGTGCGCCGGACTTGGACCGGTGGCCGGCACCCTCGATATCCCGGCCGGCCCCGGACTGGTTGCCACCGAACGACTCTGGCACCTCGGCACCCGGATCACCGGGCGGATCAGACAGGGCCTGTCCGTGCTCGACGTCGCCTACGCCGTGCATCCGACGCCGGCCGTCTGCGGCACGCCGGCGCGCGCGGCCGGCGACCTGATCCGACTGCTCGAACCGGTCGACCGCGATTTCTACGCCGGCCTGGTCGGCTGGATGGATTCGTCCGGCCAGGGCGAGTGGGTGCTGGCCCTGCGGTGCGCCCGGCTGGACGGCCGGGACATCCGGCTCTACGCCGGGGCCGGGGTGGTCGCCGGGTCCGACCCGGTCGGCGAGCACGCGGAGACCGCCGCCAAGCTGCAGACCGCGCTGGCCGCGCTCACAACGGTCGCGGACGTCCGCGGTTCCGACGAACTCGCGGTGACCCGATGACCGCCTTGCAGACCCCGACACCGGTGCCGCCGATCGACGGGGTGGTGCCCTACCCGGCGGACGTCGCGGCCCGCTACCGGGCGGCCGGCCACTGGACCGGGGCCACCATGGACGGGCTGCTGCGGGACGCGGTGCGGGCGGCGCCGGGATCGGTTGCGTTGGTCGACCGCGACCGGCGCTGGAGCTACCGGGATCTCGACGATCGGGTGGAGCGGCTGGCGGCGGGTCTGGTGCTCGATGGCCTCCGCCCTGCGGAACGGGTTGTCGTCCAGCTGCCCAACATTGCCGAGTTCGTGGTCGTCGTGTTCGCGTTGTTCCGGATCGGCGCGGTTCCGGTGTTCGCGTTGCCCGCGCATCGACGGGTCGAGGTGGAGCATTTCGCCACGGTGAGTGAGGCGGTGGCGATCGTCACGGTCGACCGGCACGCCGGCTTCGACCATGCCGAACTCGCCCGGTCGATCGCCGCGACGGTCGCGTCGGTGCGCCGGGTCGTCATCGTTCCGGCGGGCGCCGCAACGTCCACCGCGACGCCCATCGATCCGTCGTCGGCCGCCGTCCCCGGCGACCCGATGCGCGTGCTGGACCAGGTGACCGCCGCCGGACCTGCCCCCGGCGTGCAGGTCTCGCCGGCCTCGGTGGCGTTCCTGCAGGTGTCCGGGGGGACGACCGGCACGCCCAAGCTGATCCCGCGCACCCACGACGACTACCTGTACTCGGTGCGGGAAAGCGCCCGGATCTGCGAACTCACCGCCGATTCGGTGCTGCTGGTGGCGCTGCCGGCGGCGCACAACTTCACCATGTCGTCCCCGGGCATCCTGGGCGTGCTGCACGCCCACGGCACCATCGTGATGACGATGGATCCCAGCCCGCAGGGGGTGCTGCCGCTGCTGGCCGCGCACCGGGTGACGATCGTCCCCGCCGTGCCGCCGCTGGTGATCGGTTGGCTGGCCAGTCCCCGCCTGCACACCACCGACCTGTCCGCGTTGCGGATCATCCAGGTGGGTGGTGCCAAGCTGAGCCGGTCCGTCGCCGAACGGATCGGGCCGGCCTTCGGCTGCCGGCTGCAGCAGGTCTTCGGGATGGCCGAGGGACTGGTCAACTACACCCGCGCCGGTGACGACCACGAGACGGTCGTCGGCACCCAGGGTCGGCCGATCAGCCCGGACGACGAGGTGCTGGTCGTCGACGACGAGGATCGCCCGGTGCCCGACGGCACGGCCGGGCACCTGCTGACCCGCGGGCCGTACACCATCCGCGGCTACCTGCGGGCTCCCGAGCACAACGCGTCGGCGTTCACCGCGGACGGCTTCTACCGGACCGGGGACATCGTGGTGCGGCGCGCGGACGGGAACCTCACGGTGGTCGGGCGGGGCAAGGACCAGATCAACCGCGGCGGTGAGAAGGTCGCGCCCGAGGAGATCGAGAATGCGCTGCTGCGCCACCCCGGCGTGCACGACGTTTCGGTGGTCGGCCGGCCCGACGAGGTGCTGGGCGAACGCATCCACGCCTACGTCGTGCCACTCCCGGCGACCGGCGATCCGGCCCAGGGCGGCCGGCCCAGGGCGGTCGATCTGCGGCGGCACCTGAACGGGCACGGACTGGCCGCCTACAAGATGCCCGACGAGTTCCA
>JBIOVW010000838.1:0-10540 GCA_044867945.1 Nakamurella sp.
ACCATCTCGTCGTCCGCGCCGACCCGCTCGACCGCACCGTCATCGTCGATCACCACGACCACCCCGTCCGGACCGCCGCTGCTACCGCTGCCCCGGTCCGTCCAGCCGCTCGCCGACTCCATCGTCATCACCCCACGGGTCGTCGAGGGCGATCTGGACCTGGCGCTGGTGGAAAGCACCACCGGGCAGACGGTCGGGCTGCTCGCCGCCCCCGGCGGCAGCGCGGCAGCGCCCGATGTGTCGCCCGATCGCCGATCGATCATCTACGTCGCCAGCGGGGAGAGGCTGCGCGTCATGGCCGCGGACGGCTCCGGCGACGAGGATCTGGTACCTGAGCTACCGGACTGCTCCGGCCGGATGCTGCGGCCCGGCTGGAATCCGGCCGACCCCAACGAACTCGCCCTGGTCTGCGTGGACGCACAGAACACGCACCTGCTGCGGATCGTCCGGATCGACGGCACCGTGGTCCGGACGCTGGACGTCGGGCAGCCACTCGTCGACGACCTGTCCTACTCGCCCGACGGTACGAAAGTCGTGTTCTGGGCCGGGCCGCATGGCGGGGCGCTCGACGGCGGCGCCATCTACACGATGGCCACGGACGGCAGCGCGCCCCCGGTTCGGATCACCGACGGCATGTATGACGCCGACCCGGTGTGGTCGCCGGACGGCACCGAGATCGTGTTCCGCCGCTACGTCGACGACGGGGTCACGCCGGCCAACATGGAGATCGCCTTGATCCACCCGGACGGCAGCGACCTTCGGGTCCTCGCTCCGCACGTCGGCAACGACATCGACCCTGCCTGGTCCCCCGACGGCAAGCAGATCGTCTGGAAGAGCAACCGCGGCGACGGCACGGACGTCGGGTTCAACCACCATCTGGTGATGAACGCGGACGGCAACAACATCCACCGGCTGGCCCCGGACAACCCGTTCCCCGAGGAGCAGGCGCCGGCCTGGGGAAATCGGTGAGTGCTATCGGAGCAGTGAGCGCGCCATCACCAACCGTTGCACCTGGTTGGTGCCCTCGTAGATCTGGGTGATCTTGGCGTCCCGCATCATCCGCTCCACCGGGAAGTCGCGGGTGTAGCCGGCGCCGCCGAGCAACTGCACCGCGTCCACGGTGACCTTCATCGCGACGTCCGAGGCGAGACACTTGGCCGCGGCGGCCAGGTAGGTCTTGTTCGCATCCCCCCGCTCGGCCGCGGCGGCCGCCTGGTAGACCATCGTGCGGGCCGCGTCGACCTGCATGGCCATGTCGGCGATCATGAACTGGAGGCCCTGGAACTCGGCCAGGTGCTTGCCGAACTGCTTGCGCTCCTTGATGTAGCCGATCGCGACGTCCAGTGCGCCCTGGGCCAGCCCGATGGCCTGCGCGCCGATGGTCGGCCGGGTGTGGTCGAGAGTGGCCATCGCGGTGGCGAAGCCGGTGCCCGGCTCGCCGATGATCCGGTCGCCCGGAATCCGGCAATTCTCGAAGTGGATCTCCCGGGTCGGCGAGCCCTTGATGCCCAGCTTGCGTTCCTTGGTCCCGACCACGAACCCCGGGTCGTCGGCGTGCACGACGAAGGCCGATATCCCCTTCGACCTGCGTTCCGGATCGGTGACCGCCATCACCGTGTACCAGCTCGAGACGCCCGCGTTGGTGATCCAGCACTTGGTGCCGTTGAGCACCCAGTCGTCGCCGTCCCGCACGGCGCGGGTGCGCATGGCGGCGGCATCCGAACCGGCCTCCCGCTCGGACAGCGCGTAGGAGATCATCGCCTCACCGCCGGCGATGGACGGCAGTACCAGCCGCTTGAGTTCCTCGGACGCCGACAGCAGGATCGGCATCGAGCCGAGCTTGTTCACCGCGGGGATCAGCGACGACGACCCGCAGACCCGGGCGACCTCCTCGATGACGATCACCGTGGCCACCGCGTCGGCGCCGGCGCCGTCGTACTCCTCCGGAATGTGGACCGCCTGGAACCCGGCCGCGGTCAGCGCCTTCTGCGCCTCGATCGGAAACCGCTCGCGTTCGTCCACATCGGCCGCGTGCGGGGCGATCTCGTGTTCGGCAATGTCCCGGATCGCCGCCCGGATCGCCCGATGATCGTCGGTCAGGGTGAACAGGTCAGTGCTCATGGGGCGGCGCCGCCTTCGTGGACTCGATCGTGTGTTACCCGTCGGTAACTTTCGATCATAGTCGGCCGAGCCGGCGCGGCCGCCGTCCACCCCACTCGACCTTTCCGGTCGAGAATCACGCCGGTGCCGGACCCTCCGGCGGTGCCTCATAGCAGCTCACCCGAGGTCCGTCCGGCGATTCTCGGATCTCCACCGGCAGCGGAGCACCGTCCAGCTCCGGCACGGACCACCCGGCCGGTCGCAGCACGGCCGTCCGATCGGCAGCGACGGTGATCCGGCGCACCCGGGACAGGCCGGTGCCGTCCCGGCCGCGCATCCGCAGGGCGAACGAGGCCGGCGCCCCGTAGGAGGAGAACTGCAGCTCGGCGCCGCCGTTCGCGGTCCGCACCACCACCTGCTGCCCGCCGACCACGGTCAGCTCGTCCAGCCGGTACTGGCGGATGCGCTGGTCGGCCGGGACCCGCACCGACGGCAGCGGCATCCGCGGGAACGCCTCAACCGCCATGCCGATCGGCTTGGCGGGCAGCGTCTTTCGGCGGGCGAAGCTGACCGACCGGCCCGCCGTGCCGAGCCTGTCGGATTGGATGCGGTCGGCATGCCCGTCGGTGGGCGCGGCGATCCGCACCGCCATCGCGCCGTGCCGCATGCCCCAGACGTAGCTGCCGCCGGGGTGCCGCGGCACAACGTCGTGAACGAGGGACTCGTGCGCGCCCGTCGAGTAGTGGAACTCCCCCCGGACCGGGGCGTCCTCCCCGCCGAGCAGCGGGATCCGCTGCAGCCCGGGAATCCGGTCGGCCGGGTCGGCCCGCAGGTCCAGGGGTGTCTTCGGGGCGCGGCCGAGGCCCGGCTGATAGAGCGTGCGGCCGGACGCGTCGGAGATCTGGTGCGTGTCGGCGTCGCCGAGCATCAGGAACGGCGAGGCGACCATCGCAGCGACGCCCACGGCGATGCCGGCGGCGATGGCGAACTCGGTGGACGGGCTGCGTTGGGGCCGGCTGAACCGTGATTCCGGAACGTACATCAGCCAGCGCGGTGCCTGCGAGTTGTAGGTCCCGACGTCGACCCAGTTGCCGTCGATCAGCTGGCGGTAAGCCCAGGATCCGTTGTGGCGGTCGATGAAGATCACGTGCTTGCCGTCGGTGACGTCCAGCGGGCCGGGCGGGTCCGGCGGCAGCGGCGGCTTGCTCGGGTCGGCGAGCCAGATCTCGAGGTCGTGCGTCCCGTCGTCGACGAACCGGATCGGCAGAACCGTGTGGCCGCCACTGTCCCACTCCTTGATCATGTTCATCACCGGCCAGTCGCCGCGGTCGAAGGCGCGCTTGGCCCGGTCGAAGATCTCGACGCCGTCATTGATCGAACCGCCACCGCCGATGGTCGCCAGGATGTGGTCGGCGGCCCACCGCACCACCCTGTCGCCGAGCTGGGTGCCGTGCCGGGTGTTGATCTCCTCCATCAGCTCGGCGTCCGCTGGAATACTCAGGTCGGGCCAGCCGTACTCCTTGTGATCCGCACCGAGCGACCACCGCGGGTGTCCGAACTGGAAGATCGGCTGCTGGTAGCGCGACCGCCCGCGGAACGCCTCGATGGCCTCCACGCACAAGCCGTAGCAGTTCCCCGGCTTGGCGATCTCCTTGAAGAAGGTGTTGTAGAAGAACGACTCCCAGATCTCGTGCAGCCATTCGCCGGGTTCGATGTGGAACTGCAGTCCGGGTTCTATGTCTGTGAACGCCCGTTCATACGAGCGGGTGGAGACCACCGCTGTGTCCGGATTCTTGAACTGCCAGAAGAACCGGCCGCGGAAGTTGCCCTCCAGCGTCGCGGGAATTCCCTTGGGTCGCATGGTGTACCAGGCGAAGAATTCGCCGTCGTCGGTTTTGTCGTGGTGCTCGTCGGACACCTCCCGGAGTCCCCAGAGGTTGGCCACGGAGTAGCTGTGCTCGATGCGGCCGAGGATGTCGTCGCCGTCCGGGGAGTCGTGGTCCCAGCAGTGGAACGCGACATTGATCGTGGTGTCACCGCGCACCGGTTCGGCGAAGTCGATGGTGATCGGGCCGCGCAGCGGGATGTCCCGCACGTCCTGCCAGTGCCCGCCCGCGGGGGCGAGCCTGCCCTCCCATCTGAAGTACGGCTGCTCGCCGGGCGCATGCCGGGCCACCACCCAGTGGTCGATGTACGGGTCGGGCGGGTTGTCGGGGTTGTTCTGGTCGTTCTCCTCGGCGCGGAAGGCGGTGACGTGCAGCTGCAACGACGTGACGAGCGTGTACTCGGGTTCCGGCGCCGTCGGGCGCAGCGGGTGACCGGGCGGGAACTGCACGAGCGTGCAGGTCCGGAAGTCGACGAACCGGACCGGTGAGTCGGGATCGTGCGCGCTGGCCCGGGTGCCGGTGATGGGCAGGCCCAGTGGCCCGTCCGGGCCACCTTCCCGGTGCCACGCGTCCCACAGGCCCGGGATCAGCTGGTGGACGGCGTCGTCGCCGGCGATCCAGATCAGCGCGCTGTTCTCGAAGCGCACCCACTCCATCGACGGCAGGCCGAGATCCGGGTGGTACCGGCGGGTCAGATCCTCCGCCGGGAACCCGAGGCCGCCCTGCGGGCCCCCGTACCGGGCGATCAGCGCGTCCCAGACCGGACCACGCCACACCACGGTGGCCGCGTCGCCCGCCCCGCGGTGGAACAGCACCGCGGTTGCGAACTCCTGGTACCCGCCGCCGGCCGGCGACGGCACCTCGTCGGCCAGCGGCAGTCCGTAACCCCCGGTGACCTCGCCGCCGTCCCGGTAGCGCTGCCAGATCGCGCCCGACACGGTGATAGTGCGCGCGACGCCGGCATCGACCCGCGTGATCACGGCACCGTTCTCGAAGTAACTGACCGTCGCCCCGCCGGCCGTGGCGGTGTTCGCTGCGGGGTTGCCCAACACCGCCGCGGCGGTCGCCCGCGCGGCCACCTGGCCGGGGCCGGAAGCCCCGCTCAGCCAACGGCTGTCGTGGCCGTGTCGGAGGACGACCGCCCCGTAGTCGGCGGTGGCCACAGCGAGTCCGTGCGCGAACCGCTGCATCTGGGCCTGTCCGTCGGGTGCGGGCCGAGGCGCCTCCAACGCCGCTCCCAGGGTGCCGTCCGCGACCAGCGGATGCTGCCCGATCGGGCCGGCCGCGGACACCGGCGCGATCCGGAACATCCGGCCGTCAGCAAGGTCACCGGCGTACACCTCGCCGGAGGCCGGGTCGACCGCAACCGGTCCGAGCTTGGGCGCCAACGACCCCGACGAGCCCACCCGCGCTTCGGCCGCCGGGTCCAGCACCTGCACCTGTCCGCTCACCGTCGCGTAAACCAGGCTGGTCGCGCCGGACCGGGCCGTCGCCACGTTCCACACCCCGGCGGTGGTGCCCAGCCGGGTGGGCGGCGCGGCCAGGTTCGCCCGGCTCAGCCGCAGCACGCCCGTCGTGCCCGGACCATTGATGGAGTTGATGAAGCCGACGTAGACATGAGCGGAGTCGAGGGCGACGTCGCGCGGGTTGCTGTGCGCGGGGAAGTTCACCCGCTTGACGACGGTGCGGGTCTTCAGGTCGACCACGACCAGCTGATCGACCGGTGGCGGGTCGTACTGCCGATTGTGCACGACGAACAGCAGGTCGGCGGCCTCGTCGACGGCCAACCCGACAACCTCCCGGCCGATCTCGATCCGCTCGGCGGTGATCTCCGCCCCGGTTCGGGCGTCGATCGAGCGGATGCCGTGGTAGCCGTCGGTGACGTAGGCCCGGCCCCGGCCGGTGTGCACCGCCACATCGATGGGCGTCATGCCGATGGAAACCTCGGCGACCGGGGCCAAGTTGGAACGGTTGAGGACGGTGAGGCTGAAGGAGTCCTGGTGGTAGTTCACGACGAACACCCGCTGGTAATCCGGTCGCACCAGGGACGCCACGCTGCGCGGCTGCCTGCCGACGGTGACCCGACGCTCCGGCGGCACGCCGCCGGCCAGCAACGCGGCGCGCAGCGCCGCCCGGTCGAAGACCACCAGCTCGCCCGGACCGGCGGTCTCGTGCCCGTTCTGGATGCCGGTGGTGCCGCAGGTGGCGTAGACGAACCGGTCGTCCACGGCCAGGCCGTGGACCTCGGTGTGGAAGCCGGGGACGGCCGCGCCGACAGTGACCGCGGCCGCGTGCAGCGTGACATCGGCCGGTGCGCAGGGTCCGGTGGCCGCGGCCCGCCCGGTCGGTTCGAGAACCGTCGTCATGCCGGTACTCCCAAGTCGTCCCAGGTGTTGTCGAAGCCGATGCCGGTGCGCCAGATCCGCCGGTCGGCGCTGCCGGCGAAGATGTCGATGCCGACGAATCCGCCGTTCTTGACCCACGCGTTGATTCCCAGCAGGTCCCGCACCGTGGTGCCCGGCGGGGTGCGCAGGTCCTGCCAGTACCAGTCGTTGTCGTTGATCCGGATCCGGGCGGCGACCCGGCCGGCCGCGGTCACCACCACCGCCACCTGCCAGAGCTGTCCGCTGGGCAGCCGCAGCGCGGTGGCGAGCACGGTGCGGCCCACATTCGCCAGCCCGGTCGCCCCGGGCGGCAGCCCGTGCTCGCGCCACCCCCACCCACCGCGCCACTCCAGGCAGGCCAGCCGGCCCGCGGACGCCGCGAACACCTGCACGATCGGTTGGCCGTCCCGCTCGTAGGACACCACCGCCGGCATGCCGACCAGGCCCGGTTGGGCCGGCTGCGCGGACGGCCGGCTCCAGCTCCGGGTTCCGTCCTCGTACCAGGCGTGCTCGTACAGTTGACCATTCGCCGAGATCAGATACAGGTCGTCCAGCTGCTTGCCGTTCCAGCGGTAGGTGACCACGGCGGGGGCACCGACGAGCGGCTGTCCGCCGGTCGGGGGCATCCCCAGGTCCACCCACTGCCAACGGGTGCCGTCCCACCAGTTGCATGTCACCGGCCCGGTGCTGCCGGAACGGTAGGCCCGGATGTTGTCGCGGCCGTCGCGGGCGAAGGAGGTCGCGGTGCACGACCACGCCTGCACGGTCGGGCCGCCCTGGTTCGCCCACGCCCAACGGGCGCCGTCCCAGTAGTAGACGTACATCGACCGGTTCATCGCCGGGACGAAACCGTAGATGCGTCGGCCGTTTCCGGTGCCGAATCCGGTGACGGCCGGGTAGTACATGAGATCGACGTTGCTGCCGGGGGGCCGCCCGGCGTTGTGCCAGCGCCACGGCGCGTCCACCCCGGACTTCCAGGCCAGGTGCAGGTTGCCGTCGCCGCCGCCCACGAAGACGTGGCTCGAGGGTTCCACCCCGACGCAGCGGATGTCGGCGGCGGACGCGCTGGCCACGGTGGCGGTACTGACCCCGCACGGCGGCACCAGAAGCGCTTCCACACTGCGGATCACGATCATCAGGTTCTCCAGGCCGATGGCCCGGTAGAGCCGGGTCCGGCAGTCCTCGACGACCTGGTTCCACACGGCGACGTGCGCCTCGTAGGTGGGCAGCGGCTTGTCCGGATCGACATACATCGGGTGCAGCCCGCCCCAGACATGGGTGCCGGTGTACGTCTCGACCGCGCCGCAGCTGAACACGAACGGCGGGAACTGCCCCTGGTGCGGCGGCGGGGCGGGGGTGACCCGGATGGCGGCGTTGATCCGGTCGTGCTGCGCCCGCAGGAACTCCACGTAGCCGCGCAACTCGGCGCCGGCGATGGCCTGGAACTGGTTGCCGTCGATGGCGCGGGCCTTGAGCACCACGATGCGCGCGGCCATCGCCCGCAGGTAGACCGGCAGGATGTGCCGGTAGTCCCAGATCAGACCGGCCGACGGCGGCTGGGCCCAGGTGCTGACCGGCCAGAGATCGCTGTGCCCGATGACCGTCGGTCCCGGGATGGGTGCGCCGTAGACGGCGGCCTGGGACGGGTCGTACGTGCGCAACCACCAAGCCGGGTCGGACAACACGTTCATCACCTGCAGCGAGTTGGCGTCGGCGATGGCCAGCCGTTGGGTGGCGAACGGGTCGGTGGGACGGCCGTTGAGCAGGTGCTCGTTGGCGTGCTGCGCGGAAGTGCGCGCGAGCGCCCCCTGCTCGGCGACGTCCCGCAGCCGCTCCTCGGTGGCGCCGGCCAGGGTCGCGGTCAGCAGGGTGCGCAGATCCCTCTGCAGCCGCTCGTACAGCGTGTCGAACGGGTTGGGCGCGGGGCGCAGGAAGCCGACCAGTTGCAGCGCACTCTGCACAGTGCCGACCCAGCCGACCGCGGTCGAGATGGCGCCCACCACCTGGTTGACGGTCTGGGCGGCCTTCTGGACATCGTGCGGGATCTGCAGCTGGTCCCAGACGGACAGGTCGGCGGGCGTCGGCCCGCTGGGCGCGCCGGCGGTCGCCGGGCCCAGCGGCTCGGCCGGGCGGATGTCCGGGTCGCCGGATTGCGCAGCGGCGTCGGTGCGAGCGGTCGTCGTCATGCCCTTGATGGAACGACGGACCCGGCCGGGTGGGATCGGTATGCGGTACGTAGATCAGGGCCGGGCGTTACCCATTTCTTGTCCCGACACCACGGAGTTGATGCGTGCGCGCTAACGGCCGGTCCTGTCCCGCAGCGCGTCATGCTTGGCCAGCACCATCTGTTCCAGCCCTGCGGCGAACCCGTCCAGCGACGCGGTCAACCGTTCGCCGAGCGACCCGCCGCCGCTGGCCAGGATCCGGACGGCCAGCAGGCCGGCGTTGCGGGCGCCGGCGATCGATACCGTGGCGACCGGAATCCCGGCGGGCATCTGCACGATCGACAGCAGCGAGTCCATCCCGTCCAGGGTGGCCAGCGGCACCGGCACGCCGATCACCGGCAACACCGTCGCGGACGCCACCATGCCGGGCAGGTGTGCCGCCCCGCCGGCCCCGGCGATGATCACCCGCAGCCCCCGGCCGGCGGCCGCGGTCGCATAGTCGAGCATCCGCTGCGGGGTGCGGTGCGCGGACACCACGCCGACCTCGTAGGGCACGTCGAACTCGTCGAGCAACTCGCCCGCGGCCGACATCACCTTCCAGTCGGAGTCCGAGCCCATGATGAGCCCGACGACCGGAGCCTGATCGGTCATCCGAGCACCGCCTCCGCCCGCCGCACCGGCGCGGCAACCTCCGGATGGGGGTCCCAGCCGTCGGACCAGAAGCCCTCACCCAGCCAGGTCGCGGCAAGCCCGGCGATCCGACGCAGCTCCCCCAGATCCGACCCGAGGACGTTGACGTGCCCGAGCTTGCGTCCAGGCCGGAACGCCTTGCCGTACAGGTGCACCTTGACCTGCGGGAACCGTGCCGCCAGGTGGTGCACCCGCTCGTCCATCCCGATCGCCGCACCCGGCCCGTCGGCCGGTCCGCCCAGCACGTTGGCCATCACCGTGAACGGCGCCACCGGATCGGTGCGACCCAGTGGGTAGTCCAGCACCGCCCGCAGATGCTGCTCGAACTGGCTGGTCACGGAGCCGTCCATCGTCCAATGCCCGGAATTGTGCGGGCGCATCGCCAGCTCGTTGACCAGGATGCCGTCGGGCGCGTCCGGCCCGGGATCGACCTCGAACAGCTCCACGGCCAGCACCCCGACCACGCCCAGGGCACCGGCGATCCGCAGGGCCAGCCGGCCGGCCGCGGCCGCGACGTCGTCGTCCAACCCCGGGGCCGGCGCGATCACCTCGACGCAGATGCCGTCGGACTGCACGGTCTGGACCACCGGCCAGGCGGCGGCCTGACCGTACGGCGACCGGGCGACGACCGCGGCCAGCTCCCGGCGCATAGGCACGAATGCCTCGAGCACCAGCTGCCCAGCATCCGGCAGGTCGAAGACGGGGACGGCCCCCGGAGAGTCCACCACCCAGACCCCGCGGCCGTCATAGCCGCCGCGGGCCGTCTTGATGACCACCGGCCAGCCGTGCGCCTCGCCGAACTCTTCGATCCGGATCACCAGCCCGAGACCGTTGGCGGGCAGCACCTCGAACACGGGCACCGGCACGCCCAGCTCCGCGAGCCGGGTCCGCATCAGCGCCTTGTCCTGTGCGTACTGCAGCGCGTCGGCCCCCGGGTAGACGGCATGACCGTCGGCGACCAGGGCGCGGATGTGATTGCCGGGCACGTGCTCGTGGTCGAAGGTGATGACGTCACAGCCGGCGGCGAAGGCGCGTAACGCGTCCAGGTCGGTGTGATGGCCGAGCATGACGTCGGGGGTGACCATGGCGGCGCTGTCGTCGGCGGAGACCGCGAGCACCCGCAGGGTCTGGCCCAGCGGAATCGCGGCCTGATGCGTCATCCGGGCCAGCTGACCACCGCCCACCATTCCGACCCGGGGCATGCCGCCGACGAGGGTTCGGAGATTCCAGGACAGTCGGTCTTCCTCTGCCACAAGCTCCGCCTTATTGGCCGCCACTGCAGGCTTTTCAGGTGCGCTTTCTTTTTCGATGCTGC
>JBIOVW010000839.1:0-3364 GCA_044867945.1 Nakamurella sp.
GCTGCTCGGGTGTGGCGTCGACCGCGACGTGCACCGGGACACCTCCGGCCAGCGGACACCCTGCGGCCAGCGCGGTGGAGGCCACATCGACCAGGGCGTCGTGCAACCGCTGCCCCCGGGTCCGCTCGTCCACCACGGTGACCGGCTCGCCGTCGGCGTCGACGCCAGTGCGGACGCCGGACCCCGCGGCGGGGCGGGCGAGGTGCTCCAGCGCCGCCCGCACTACCGCGCCACCGGGGTCCAACAGCCCGCGCTGCAGCGTCATCCGGGTGCCGTCCACCGCCGCGCTGAGGTAGCGGCGCTCCTGCGCCCGCTCGTCGTACCGGTCAGCCGTATCCGGGGCCAGCACCCGCAAGGCGTGCTGGGCCAGCGCCTGGGTGGCCCCCCGGCCCCGCGACCGTGGCCTGCTCGGTCAAGAAGGCGTCCAGCCAGCCGATCGCCGGCTGACCGGTGTCCGGATGCACCCGATTCACCACCGCGCCCGGCAGGTGATCCAGCACCCGCACCGCCGCATCCACATGCCCCCGGTGCACCTGCCCCACAGCCAGGGCCGCACCCAGCCGCGGCAACCGGCCCGTCTCAGCGTCGAGGGCGTGCGCGGCGCGCACATCCGCCGCCTGCCCCCGGCTGACACGCAGCCCCTGGGTCAGAAACGTGAACGCTTCCTCCCAGCCGGAGCACCCGCCACCGCACCGGCCCGGCCGTCCAGATCCTTCACCAGCGCCAACCGGGCCGCGTCCAACGCCGCGACCACCTGGTACACCCGGCGCACCCTGAGGTGCCCCGTTCCTTCCGGACTTGGGACCCAATAGGGTTTTGGTCGGAAAGGAGATGGGTTCGTGTCGAGTAAGCGGTCGAGCTTCACCCCTGAGTTTAAGGATGAGATGGTGAAGCTGTATCTCGATCAGCGGTCGAAGCGGTCGCTGGCTGAGGTCGCTCGGGAGAATGGGATTGGTGCCGAGACTTTGCGGAATTGGGTGCGGGCGTATGAGAAGGCGCACCCGCAGGACGAGGAGCCGCTGACGGTGTCGGAGCGGGCACGGTTGCGTGAGTTGGAGCGCGAGAACCGTGAGTTGAAGTTGGAGAAGGAGTTCTTGGGAAAAGCCGCGGCCTTCTTCGCGAAGGAGCGTCGGTGATGGCTCGCTATGAGTTCATCGACGTGGAGAAGGCCACCATGAACGGTGACGGGACGCGACGGTATTCGGTCAAGCAGATGTGCCGCTGGCTGCGGGTGTCGACCTCGGGGTACTACGACTGGCTGGGCCGGCCGGCCTCGGCGGCCGCACAGCGGCGCGAGCAGCTCACGCCGCTGGTGGTCAAGGCGTTCACCGACGCCGACGGCCGCTACGGCTACCGGCGGGTCCATGCCCAGCTGGCCCGGTGGGGCCGGCACTGCCACCGTGAGCTGGTCCGGGATCTGATGCGCGAGCTCGGTCTGGTCTCCTGCCAGCCGCGGCGCTCCCGGCGGGGGACCACCCGGCAGGCCGCCAAGCGGGCGGACATCCCCGACCTGGTCAATCGGGACCTGACCGCCGACGCCCCGGGGCGCAAGCTGGTCGGCGACATCACGTATCTGCCGACCTGGCAGGGCTGGGTGTATCTGGCCCTGGTCATCGACTGCTACTCCCGCAAGATCGTCGGGTGGGCGATGGCGGACCACTACAAGACCCCGCTGATCCAGGCGGCCGTCGAGATGGCGGCGCGCAACCTTCCCCTGCCACCCGGAGCGATCTTCCACAGTGATCGCGGTTCGAATTACACGTCGCAGGAATTCGCGGCCACGCTGCAACGGCTGAACATTCGCCAGTCGGTGGGTCGGACCGGGATCTGCTTCGACAATTCCCTCGCGGAATCGACGAATGGAGCGGTGAAGGTCGAGCTCGTCAACCGAGCCGACTATCCCACACGAGCGTACGCGCAGAAGGAGGTTGCGCGGTACATCGAGCTGTTCTACAATTCTCGTAGATTGCATTCAGCGCTGGGCTACCGCACCCCGCAGGAAGTGTTGGACGAGTACTACAACACCCCAACAGCCGCCTGAAACCCAATAGTCAGGTGTCCGGAAACAATGGGGCAGCTCAGGTCCAGGTCTGGTGCGAGGGGCGGCTGGTGGCCGACCACGAACGGGCCTGGTGCCAGCACCAGGTGGTCACCGACCCGGTCCACCGCGCCGCGGCGACGGCGCTGCGGCGGGACTACCGGGCGCTGACCGCCGCACCCCGCCCGGTCGAGGTGGAGGTCCAGGCCCGGTCCCTGAGTGACTACGACACCCTGCTCGGCATCACCGACGAGGACTGCCTCACTGACGGCGGCCCGGCGATGACGGTCCAGCGCGACGAGCACGGCCTGCCCCAGATCCGCCCGCGGCGTTCTGCCGCCTCCGGCGAGGGTGGGGTGGCCTGATGCCCGCCCCCACCAGCAGCACCCGCAGCGGCCCGGCAGGCGGCGCGACGCGGGACGTCAGCGCCGAGGTCGCCTACCTGACCCGGGCGTTGAAGGCGCCGACCCTGCGCGAGGCCGTCGCCCGGCTGGCCGACCGGGCCCGCACCGAGGGCTGGTCCCACGAGGAGTACCTGGTCGCCTGCTTGCAGCGGGAGGTGTCCGCGCGGGAGTCCCACGGCGGCGAGGGCCGCATCCGCGCCGCCCGGTTCCCGGCCCGTAAGTCGTTGGAGGAGTTCGACTTCGACCACGCCCGCGGACTGCCCCGCGACACCATCGCCCACCTGGGCACCCTGGACTTCGTCACCGCGAAGGAGAACGTCGTCTTCCTCGGCCCACCCGGCACCGGCAAGACCCACCTGGCGACCGGGCTGGCGATCCGCGCCTGCCAGGCCGGGCACCGAGTCCTGTTCGCCACCGCCAGCCAGTGGGTCGCCCGCCTCGCCGAGGCCCACCACGCCGGCCGCCTCCAGACCGAACTGGTCCGGCTCGGCCGCTACCCCCTCCTGCTGATCGACGAGGTGGGGTACATCCCGTTCGAGGCCGAGGCCGCGAATCTGTTCTTCCAGCTGGTCTCGGCCCGGTACGAACGCGCCAGCTTGATCGTGACCTCGAACAAGCCGTTCGGGCGGTGGGGTGAGGTCTTCGGCGACGACGTCGTCGCCGCCGCGATGATCGACCGGCTGGTCCACCACGCCGAGGTCATCGCCCTCAAAGGCGACTCCTACCGGCTACGCAACCGCGACCTCGGCCGCGTCCCCGCAGCCACCACCACCGAGACGCACTGACCGGAATGTCCAACCAGGGGGTCAGTTTTCAACCGGCGAAAGGGGGTCAAGATTCAACCGGCGTTGACACGTGACTGTCGTTGGATGATGAGACCGCACCGACGCGGGCACTGACAAGCGTTCGACGGGGTCGTTGA
>JBIOVW010000840.1:0-2099 GCA_044867945.1 Nakamurella sp.
CTGCTGCTGGCAGCGGCCGCCCTGCTGTGGTTGGTCGGCCGGCCCGAGCCTGCGGGCCAGACGGTGAGGTCGGTCGGTGCCTCGGGGGCGCTCGAACTCACCGCACCCGCGGCCGCGAGCACCCCGCCCACGGTGGGGACAACGGCACCGCCGCCGACGCCACCGGCAGTGGAGCCGCCGGTCACTCCACCCGCGCGGGTGCTCATCCCGTTGCTCGGCGTCGACGCGCCGGTCAGTCCGGTCGGTGTCGCCGACGACGGCGAGGTGCAGGTGCCCGGCGATGTCGGGACGGTCGGCTGGTACCGGTTCGGCCCGGTGCCGGGCGCGAGCGGGTCAGCGGTGCTGGTCGGCCACGTCGACGACCACCGGCAGGGTGTCGGAGTGCTCGGGCGAATCGGCGACCTGAACCCCGGGGATCGGATCGACGTCGTCGACGACCACGGCGTGACCAGGAAGTTCATCGTGGTCGCTCGGGAGCAGTGGCCCAAGGGGCAGGCCCCGCTGGCGCGGCTGTTCGACCGCGGCGGCCAACCCCGCCTGGTGCTGATCACCTGCGGCGGTGTGTTCGACGAGGACAGCCTCGGCTACCACGACACCATCGCGGTCACCGCGGCACCGGTCGTGGGATGACCTACGCTCGGGGGCGTGCCGGAGCCCATCTCACCCTCCGGCGCTCCGTGGCCAGGGGCGGATGAGCGCTGGGTGGAGCGCTTTCGGGCCGGCGACGAGCGGGCGCTGCGCGAGGCCTACGACCGGTACGGCGGAATGGTGCTGCGGGTCGGCCTGTTGCGGCTGGGCAACCATCACGACGCCGAGGACCTGGTGCAGATGGTGTTCGTGCGGGCCTGGAAGGGCCGGGCGGGCTTCGACCCGTCCAAGGGGTCGCTGGGCGCCTGGCTGCTGGGCATCACCCGTCGGCTGATTGCCGACCGGTACGCCGCGCTGGCCAGGGACAAGAGGATCGTCGCCGCCGCGGAGCGGATCGCACCGGCGCAGAGCGAATCCGCTCCGGCCGACCGCGTGGTGGATCGCGTGGTGGTCGGGAACGAGCTGGACCTGCTGCCCGAGGAACAGCGCCGGGTGGTCATGCTCGCCTTCTACGGCGAGCTGAGTCATTCGCAGATCGCCGCCAAGACCGGGTTGCCGATCGGTACGGTCAAGAGCCACATCCGGCGCGCCCTCATCCAGCTCCGCAAGCGTTGGGAGGTGGACGGTGCCACATCCTGACGGGCCACACCCTGACGTCGACGACCTGGCGCTGGCCGCGCTGGGCGAATCTCTCGACGACACCGCGCGGGCGCACATCGCCGACTGTGCGGAGTGCGCGGCGCAGATCGAATCCTTCCGCGGCACCATCGATCTCGCCGGCCTGTCGGACTACGGGCGGGACGCGCCCGCGCCCGGCGAGCACGTGTGGCACGCGATCTCCGACGAACTGGGGTTCGCCGGCGGTACCGCCACGCCCGACCCCCCGCCGGCGCCACCGACCCCGCTGTCCTACCGGCCGACCGAAGCGAGCCCCGGCACCCGCTGGCGCCGCTGGGTGGCGCCGCTCGCCGCGGCGGTCGTCGGCATCGCGGTCGGCGCGGGCGCGGTGATCCTCGTGCAGAACCGGCAGGACGCCGTCACTCCCGATGCCACCGCCCCTTTGACGCCCGTTCCGGACGGCCCGCTGCCGTCCTCCGAGGGTCAACTTGGTACCGCGGAACTGGTGACGGCCCGGTCCGGGCAGCAGGTGCGGGTGGAGGCGACCGGGCTGCCGGCGGCCACATCCACCGCCTACGAAGTCTGGCTGTTCGGCGACGACGGCCGGATGGTCTCCCTCGGCACACTCGCCGAAGGGACGGGGTCGTTCACCGTCCCCACCGGCATCGACACCCAGGAGTACCGGACCGTGGACATCTCCGACGAACCGGCGGACGGCGATCCCGCGCATTCGGGGATCAGCGTGGTCCGGGGCACCTTCACCTGACGGTCCAACCTCGACGAGCGTAGGTTTCCGCCGTTCGGGGCCGCCCTTGTCGCTCGTCGCAGCGCTGACGCTGATCGCTGACTCTGATCGCCGGGCTCGTCCCGGCCGCCGCCGCGGCCGCGGCGCC
>JBIOVW010000841.1:0-2462 GCA_044867945.1 Nakamurella sp.
ATAGCCGAACACCATGTGGTAAAGCAGTTGCCGGTTCGTCCACCTGGTACCGCTACTTCGGCGCCGCAGGTCCGATCCACCAGCCCGCTCGACCAACGCGGCGAAGTCAGCCTCCACCCGGTTCATCTCCGCAACGATCCCGGCACGGTCCATCTCGCAGCCTCCAACCAGACCGTATCGCTATCGATGACTGGAAGGGGCCACGAAAGGTGGGGACGTCAGCAGGCCCATGAGCCGTTCCTCCAGCGAAGCTGAGTCGGCCTGGTTCGTGGCGGCCGGCGGCGGCTGCTGGGTCGTCGATAGCCGACCCGACTGAGAACGGGTGTCTGCCAGGGTGGTGGCAGTTGCCTCGCCTCAACGCACCATGACCCGAGGTCCTTCCTGGGCTTACTGCAGTTGGAGAACAAGCTTCTGGTCCGGCTGCAGGCGCAGATCGGCGGGGTTCCCGGGGACGGGTGTCCCGTTGCTGGTGAGCACCAGTTCGCGACCGCTGTCGGCGCGGACGCCGCCGATCTGGGTGGCGGTGAGCTTCACTCCCCATTGGGTGAACAGCTGGCCCAGGGTGAAGACCTCGCCGGCGCGGTCGGCTTCGATGTGGATGGTGCCGTCGGGTTCGTGGGTGTGTAGCGCGGACATGGCGCCGGTGGTGGGGTCGACACCGATATTGGCGGCAACCGGAATCTCGGCGCCGTCGATGACGATCCGCAGCCGCGGATGGTAGTGCTCGGCTGTTCCCATCGGTCCCAGGTCAAGCCCCGCGCCGGTGACGCGGGACGCGACGTCGTCCGGTGCCGGCCACGGCGGCGGTGAGGTCTCGTCAAGGACGGGCGAGGCGGTCGAGACACTGGGCGGACGGTCGCTTGTGCTGGTGGTACGGGGATTGGCGCAGCCGACCAGCAGACCAGCGAGGCAACCGACAACGACCAGTGCGACTCGGGCGGACCTGCGATGGTCGGCCCGCGGCCGAACCTGGCCGGCGGGTCTCGGCGTCGGTAAGGCTAGTGCCGACATGAGAGGTTTCCTTGCCGTAGAAGAAGTGGCGAGCCTGGCACGACCCCGCCGGCCGGGCCGGCGTCTGCGCCGGTCCGGCCTAGGCGTCGGGTCTGGTCAGCCGAGGCTGGTGAGTAGGTCGGCGCAGGCCCGTTCGCAGGCGCGGCACGCGTCGGCGCAGATCCGGCAGTGGTCATGGATCTCGGCGTGCTGGGCGCATTCGTCGCCGCAGCTGCGGCAGGCGGTGCGGCAGGCTTCCAGGACGGCGCGGGTCAGATTGGCGTCGTAGCCGGTCTGCCGCGACAGGACCCGTCCGGTGACAGCGCAGATGTCTGCGCAGTCGAGGTCGGTGCGGATGCAGCTGCGGAGCTGGTCGACCATCTCCTCGCTGAGACAGGCATCGGCGCAGGCGGTGCAGGCCTGAGCACAGTCGAGGCAGGCGTCGATGCAGGCAGCCAGGAGGGTCTGGTCAATGCCGAGGTCGCCGGGGTAGGCGTCGAGCATCTGCTGGGTGGTGGCCATGGATACTCCTCATGAGTGTGGGGGGAATGCGGGTTGGTGCTGCCTTCGACCGGTCCGGCCGGCAGCAGGCCGGTGTTGATCCCGAGGTCGGGTCAGAGCTGCTCCAGCAGCTGGTTCATGGTGTCGATCTCGGCTTGCTGGTCGGCGATGATCTTCTTCGCCAGGGCGATCGCCTCGGGGTTCTCTCCGTTGGCGACCTCCTCTTGGGCCATGGTGATGGCGCCCTTGTGGTGGGTGACCATCCCGGTGAGGAACAGCCGGGTCGCGTCCTTGCCGGAGGCCTGGTCAAGGGCGTCCATGTCGGCTTGGCTCATCATCCCGCCGCCCATGTCGTGGTCCATGCCCATCGACGGGCTCGGGTTCTCGCCCCAGCCGGCGAGCCAGCCGCTCATCTGGGCGATCTCGGGGGCTTGGGCGGCTTTGATCTGGGTGGCCAGGTCGGTGACCTCGGCGTCGATGCCGTCCTTGGCCAAGATCATGTCGCTCATCGCGACGGCCTGCTGGTGGTGCGGGATCATCGCCTGGGCGAACATGACGTCGGCGTCGTTGTGCGGTCCGGCGGCCGTGGTTGCCGAGGCGGCCGGCGAGCTGCTGGTGGTGGGGTTGCCGCTGGACCCGTGGTTCATGCCGGGCATGTTCGACATGTCGTTGTTGGAGCAGCCCGCGAGACCGGTCACGGCGAGGGCGGCGGCGACGGCCAGGGTGGTGCGCAGGGTGATTCGAGAAGGCATAACGTGCTCGTTCTTTCTGTGTGGATTGGTGCAGGGCATCGAAGGTGGTCGGAGGAGCCGGCCCGGCGTGAGGACAGTCGGATGTGGTCTGGCTGTCTGCCCGGGCGGCCCGGTGTCCCGATCAGGTTCGGCTGACTGACAACTCCACCAGACTCAGCGGTGGGGGTTTGCAGCGAGTGGGAAGGTTCAGCACGGTCAGCGGCTTTGGCCGCGGTAGGA
>JBIOVW010000842.1:0-16463 GCA_044867945.1 Nakamurella sp.
GGATCCGCACCCGTGCGGCCGGTGCTCGGTCTGCACCGGCAACCTGCCCGGACCGGGCGGCCGGCCGAACCCGGACACCGTCGCCGCCGCCCAGCGGTTCTTCCGCGGGCAGGACGTGGTGGTCGAGCCGCGCAAGCTGTGGCCGAGCGGGTTGCCCGGACGCAAGGGCCGGATCACCGGCCTGCAGCCCGGCCGGGCGCTGGCCTTCGCCGACGATCCCGCCTGGGCCGAGGTGATCGGCTCGCTGTGGCGGCAGGATGCGGCCGCGCCGACGGAGGTGCTGGACGGGATGGTGGAGGTGCTCCGGCGGTGGTCGAAGTCCTGGGACCGGCCGGTCGCCGTGGTGCCGATGCCGTCGCGCCGGTTCCCGGAACTGGTCGGATCGGTGGCGGAGCACCTCGCGCGGATCGGCCGGCTGCCCCTGGTGGACGCCCTCGCGGTCACCGGTCCCTCGCCGTCGGCCGAGGTGTCGTCGGCCGTGCGGGTGCGGGAACTGTTGGCCCGCACCGCGTTACGCGACGATGCGCGTCTGGACGGGCCGGTGCTGCTGGTCGACGACGTGATCCGCACCCGGTGGACGGTCACCGTGGCCGCCGCGCTGCTGGTCGAGGCCGGGGCCACCGCGGTGTTGCCGTTGGCGATCCACCAGCTGCCGTGAGCGTCGGAATTCAATACTTGGAGTGTTACCATTATATACATGGCTCTGAGCATCAAGAACCCGGAGGCGGAAGCCCTGGTGAGGCAACTGACGGCCGAGACCGGGGAGACCGTAACGGGCGCGATCATCGTCGCGCTGCGCGAACGACTCGATCGGATTCAACACCGGTCCTCGGAGATCGCCGACCGCAAGGCGGCCCGATTGCGTCTCATCGCGACCGACGCCGCCGGCCGCTGGGTGGAGCCGTACCGCAGCACGGAGCACGGCGAGATTCTCTACGACGAGAACGGCTTGCCCCGTTGATCGTCGACACGTCGGCGATCGTCGCGATCCTTCGGGCCGAGCCCGACGCCGAGGACTACATCGATGCCCTCGCGCACGCGGCCGCACCGAAGATGTCGGCCGCGACCTATGTGGAGGCGGCGGTCGTCGTCGACGCCAACCGTGACCCGGTCCTCAGCGGCCGCTTCGATGATCTGGTCGCCGACATCGAGGTCGTGCCGATGACCCGGGAATTGGCTCACATTGCCCGGCGGGCCTATCGCGATTTCGGCAAGGGCAGCGGCCATCCGGCGCGGCTCAACCTCGGAGACTGCTTCTCCTACGCGCTCGCACGAGGGTCTGGAGAACCCTTGCTCTACAAGGGCGACGACTTCGGTCATACCGACGTCGCCTCGGCTCGTTGAATCACTCGGGTGTGGCTCTCCCGCAGTGACGGTGCACATCCAATCCAGATCGACCAGCGCGACGACGTCGCCGGCAACGTCCGGGTCGCGGTCGACCGCCGAAACGATCTGCCATCTTCGGCCCTCCTGAATCGATCATGTATGTCCGAAGGTGGCAAATCGATGGTGCGGCCGTTCTGGTGCGACGGCAGGCGCCCCGACGTCACTCCAGAAGAGCCGCACCCCGATCATGCACGCGCCCATGACGGTCAGGCGGTGGGGTCCGTCACCGTGCCGAGGAACAGCGGCGCGCCGGTGGTGGACTCGGAGATCCAGAACAGGAAGGGGCGGTCCACCACGAGTTCCCTGGGTTCGGCCGGTGCCGACGAGGGGGAGATGGACATCCCGGCCGCCGCAGCGGCTTCGGTGCCGTTCTCATCGACCTTGATGACCGCCTGGTGCACGAAGGCCTGCGCGTAGAGGTCCTCCGGTCCGATCCCGGTCAGGTCCGCAACATGCTCGACGAAGATGTCGACGATGCCGAGCTCGTTGGCCGCGGCCTTGGCATCGGGTGCCGAGGAGACCTGGAAACTCGGCATGGTCAGCCGGTAGCCGTCCACCCGCTCCGCCGCCGCGGTGAGCGTCGCCGCATCGAAGCCGGCAAGCACGTCATCGAACCCGCCCACGTCCGGGACCAGCAGGGTCATCGAGAGCTGCTGCCCGAGGTACGGGATGGTCACCGCCGTCCATCCGTCGCCTGTCGTCCCCCGCAACCGCCACCCGCTCGGGTCGTCCCCCAGCATCATCGGCGCCTGGACCGTCCGGTCGTCGCCGGTGGTGAACGGCCCGGTGCCGGGCAGCGGAGTGAACGGCTCGGACCAGGCCGCGTGCAGGTAGAGGGCGTTCACCAGGACGAGCACGGTGTCCGTGGTAATGGCGTCCTCGGGGAACAGCTCGGGAATGAGGTCGTTCGTCCGCTCGGCCACCCACGCGTTGATCGCCGCGCGCATCGCCTGCGGTTCGTTCTTGAAATCGCCGGTCGCGACCGATACGCCGAACTCGCGGGCCAACTGATCCAGGTACTCCTGGTTGACCGCATACGCGTCGTGCACCCAGGTCTCGTTCGCCGCGCGGAGGATCACCTCCCCTTCCATGTCCTTCGCGGCCTGCACGGCGGTGACGATCCCCGCGTCGATCGCGGTGATCGCGGCACCCTGCGCGTCCGGGCCGTTCAGCCGGAGCGCCGCATCGAGTTGTCCAGCGGTGGCGCCCCTGGCGCCGGCCCGGGCCATCGCCAGGACGGTGTACAGCGAGTACGGGCTGATCACCGTGTTCGGCGCCGCGGCCGCCACGACGCGCAGGAATTCGGCGCCGAAGTCGGCAAGCGCCGCCCGGGCCCGCTGAGGATCGCCGGGCGCACGTCGCGCGGCCTCGCCGCGCAGCCGCTGCGGCTCGGCGGCCGGCGGCGACGATGGGTCGGTGGCGGCACCGGATCGCCCGGACGGAGCCGCGCAGCCGGCCAGACCGGCGAGTATCGACCCGGCCGCGGCGGCGGCGATCAGCAGGAACCGACGACGAGCCAGAGCACGATCAAACGTGACGAGGCGATGCACAGGACCGGTCATGTCATCATGACGGACGCCGCCCGGCTGCCGGTTGCACCGCCCGGGAGCTATCCGGACGTCACCGGTCCCGCCGACCCATCCGCGCCAACAGCCGTGTGGGCTTCGTTCAAGCGATGCTCAGCGCCGGTCGCAGCAGGACTGTGAGCAGCGGCACGGACCGTGCGTCTGCCAAACGCAGCGCTCCCAGCTCATCGGCGGTGAACCAGCCGATCTCGTCGTGCTCGTCCGGTGCCGCGTTACGAGGTTCGCCCCGCCACCCCGAGACGAGTCGCAACAGCTCCGGCATTCGCGCGTAGCCCACGTCGGCGCGGCAGGCGGCCAACCGGGCAGAACCACGTTCGCCCGCACCCACCGCGCCTGGCGCAGCAGCACAGTAAACAAGATCGTCGCGACCGGTCGGCTGCTCGCCGCACCCGGGCCGAGCCAGATCCGTTCGGTTGGCCAGCCTCACATTGTGTCCCGCTCGACAGATGTTGCACACCGGTACCAGAGGGGGACGCCGCCGCGGTTGTGACACCTGCGGGAGCGGCAGGAAGCGGCGGGACCGTGACGCGGGCAAACGGACGTGGGGACGCGTTTGCGCCTCCGTGGAACCCAAGCCACACGCGCTGCCCGATCCGTGTCACAACCTGGACGCCGGCGACGTCCAATGACAGACACCTGCGTACGCCTTGGGTCGCCCTCATTCTGTTGAATCTGTTCTGGAGGTTCCTCGTGAGCCCAAGAAGGACCAAGACCACCGCCTGGCAGTCGGCCGGCTGGGTCGTCGAGAGGCGGGAAACGACCAAGGTCATCCGGAGCCGGAGCAGTATCAAGGAGCCTGACTACATCGACCTGTTCGTGATTGTCGGCGACCTCCCGGTGAGGTCGCCCGAGCAATGGGCACGCGCCCTGTTCGAGGAGGTCGCCGGTTCAACGGGACAAGTCGTCTGGCGCGTGCTTCTTGGCCTACGCCTCTCGCGGCCGAGCACCACCGGCCACGTCGCCGGCTGGGAGATCGGGGCAGCCAATGATCGGTGGGTGCGGCTCGAAGCGGGCGGCCGATGGCTGACCGGCAACCTCCTCGTAGCGGCCGACGGTCGCGAGGTTTCGATGGCCACCATCATCCGCTACCACGGTCGATGGGGAGCGTGGCTCTGGCGGATTCTGTCGAGAGTCCATTGTCGCGAGGCGCCGGGTCTGCTCCGTGACGCCGCCATACTCCCGTCTCCAGCCACGATCCCGACGCCCAGCGGCGAGAGCCATACGTCAAGGTAGGAACACTCGTGCCGACAGTCGAACTCACCGCGGGGCCCGTGGACTACCTGCGGCAGGGCGACGGACCCCCGGTCGTGATGCTGCACGGGGTGATGATGTCCCCGACCCTGTGGGACCGACTGATGCCACGGCTGCCCGACAGCCACTGCTACATACGGCCCCTGCTGCCATTGGGTGCGCACCGCCGACCAATGCACGCCGGCGTTGATCTGTCCCTGACCGGACAGGTACGGCTGCTGGCCGAATTCCTCGAGGCGCTGAATCTGGACGAGGTCACCCTCGTCCACAGTGATTGGGGTGGCGGACTGCACCTGACCGCGCATCGAATCGACCAGCGGATCGGTCGCATGATCATCCTGCCTTGCGAGGCGTTCGACAATTTCCCACCCGGCCTACCGGGCCGCGTCGCAGGTTGGGCCGCCCGAATCCCTGGAGGTCTACAGCTCGGTGCTCGACAGCTGCGGAACCCGTGGCTGCGCCGGACCCCACTGCTCATGGGTCAGATGGCCATGCAGCGGATTCCTGACGATCTCATCCACGGATGGACGGCACCGGTGCTCACCGACCCTCTCATCCGTCGAGACTTCATCCGCTATGCCACAAGCCCCTTCCCCAAGCAGCAGCTGATCGCGAACACCGAGGCCTTGCGAGCATTCGATGGGGACGCCCTGGTGCTCTGGTCACCGCAGAACCGGGTCATGCCGCCCAGTCACGGGCAGCGGTTGGCCGACCTGCTCCCCCACGGACGGCTGGTCGAGATCGCCGACGCCTACGTGCTGTCCATGCTCGACCAGCCCGAAGCCGTCGCCGCCGAGATCAACGGCTTCCTCACCGCGTCCGCCGCGACAGCCGGCTAGGCTCGGCCGCGAACCTGTCGAACAGCGTGAGTAAGCGCCGGTCGACAAGGTGCAGATGGGACGCCTGGTCTCGTGTGTACAAACCTATCTCGTCGTGCTGCGCCGTCGAGAGGTTTCGCGGCTCGCCCACCCAACCGACGGCCTCGAACAGTGTCAGCCGATAGTCGGACTCAGAATGCTCCACGAGTCGATGGGGATCGGTCACAGAGATGTCGAGCTTCTGTCTTGCCGCACGCGTGGCGCAAGCGATCGCCGGCTCCCCATGACGAAGATGGCTGCCCGGAACATCCCACACACCCGGATACCAGGCGAGCGCATCACGGCGATGGCACAGCAGCAGCCGATCCTCCTGGAAAAGCAGGATCCCGGCGACATCGTGGACGACCTTGCGGTCCTGGCTCCAAAAGACGGGCGACTTGGAGGCCAGCCCTGGCGCCAACACCTCCATCAAGGTGAACACATCGGAGCCCGCCGAGACGTGCACGTAGGCGGCGGCGATCGCGTCCGCTGCCGTCGGATCCACGGTGAAGCGTCGAGCACCTGACGCCAGGTGGTGCTTGGCCCGATGCCTGAGCTGACGAACTGCGGATTCGGATCGGTCGAGGAGACGCGCGATGTCGACGTAGGACCAGTCCAGCCCCTCGTGCAGGACGAACACGGCGCGTTCCAGCGGCGACAACGAACTGAGGACCGCGTGGAAGGCCGGGCGGAGTTCCAGCGCGGCTTCGACGACCGGAGTCACCGGCTCTGTAGAGGGCTCCGGACCGAGCGCGACGTCATGCGTGGCCGCACGGTCGGCCTTGTGGTCTCGGAGCCGGTCGATCACGACGTTCCTCGTCACCGTGCGCAACCAATGCGGCACCGCGGTGATCGACCCGCGATGACGCCGCCACCGCAACCACACCTCCTGGACGGCATCCTCCGCGTCCTCGCGTGACCTGGTCATACTGAACGCCAACCGGGCAAGGTGGGGGCGCATCGCAATGAACTCGGCGTCGGAGTTCACGATTGCCGCCGGGTCGGTGTCCGGCCCTCCGAATATTGAGCGCTGTGCCACACTGCCTCCTCCGCTGTACGTCGTACGCCTCGCCTCCACCGCGCCCACCATGACGTTGAAGCCGCTGTGGCCCGTGCAGGTTCCGCTCGGGGTGAACGACCACACCATCATCCCTTCACGGTGTACACGGCGGCAAACACCGTCACCTTGACCCTTGACGCGGTGCTGATCATGCTGATCACCCACTGGTGCAAACCTCGGGGAACGATTGCCGGCAGCCGTTCGAACCGTGAATGCGGCCGCGACAAGGGCGAATCCAGGTCGTACCGACCATGTCACAGTCGCGCCAACCGCCGCGTCGGAGATGCACCGACGGGAAGGCGGACCGACCGATGAAGGTTCTGGTGATTGGCGGGAGTGGGGCCGTCGGTCGGCAAATCGTTGCCGAGGGTCACCAGGCGGTTGATGACCGTTGTGCGCGGTTCCTCGAACGCGAAAACACGCGCCGAGTTGGGCTGGATCCCACGGTGGCCACCGTGGCGAGACAAATTCGCCGCCGAGATCGGCGTCGCGGCGGCAGCTCGACCGACGGATGCACGATGACAGGCACGCCATCTCGCTTCGACGAACGGCGTCGGTTCGGAAGCGGGAGCTGACCGCATGAATCTGATCGACCTCGCGCTCTGGATCATGACGGCGCTGCTGGTGGCCGCGTTCGGGGCGTCGGCGGTCGTGAAGGGCACTCGGCCGAAGGAGCGCGTCCTGCAACTGGGGATGACCGGCGTGGTCGACATCCCGGTGCCGCTCATGCGGTTCATCGCCGCCTGCGAGATGTGCGGCATCATCGGACTGGTCGTACCTCACCTGACCGGAATCGCGCCGATCCTGACCTCGCTCGCCGCAATCGGCCTCGGCATCATCATGCTGCTCGCGGCACGAATCCACCTGCGGCTCGACGAGAGGCGCACTGCTGGAGGAAACCTGATCCTGCTGCTGATATGCGTCCTCGTGGCGTTCGGTAGATGGCCGACCTAGAGTACGAAGGGTAACGAAGGGGGTAACGCCAGCGATCGTCGAGTCATTCTCGGCTCCGTGCCGCGATCGGCTGAGACCGGGCCGGCCCCGACTGATGATCGGCCGAACCGATGTCACACAGGCAGGCCGCGCGACGTCAGGAAGGCGACGTTCACATGCCGATGGAAGGATAAGGTGCTGACGCCCTCACAACCTGACGAAATCGCCGCGAGCGCTGCCACCTTCGAGGCCCAGCGACCGCGACTGCTCGGCGTCAGCTATCGAATCCTCGGGTCGATGGTCGACGCGGAGGATGTCGTCCAAGACGCCTGGCTGCGCTGGTCGACGGTCGCCCCGGCCACGGTAGGCAACCCGGGTGCGTTCCTGACCACCGTCGTGACCCGCTTGTCGATCGACCGCCTCCGCCAGGTCAAGACCCGCCGCGAGATCTACGCCGGCCCATGGCTGCCCGAACCGATCACCGCGGACGTCGACCCTCAGGCCGCGGCCGAGCTCGCCGACTCATTATCCCTGGCAGTGCTCGTGCTGCTGGAGACACTGTCGCCGCTGGAACGTGCCGCCTTCGTGCTCCGCGAAGTCTTCAGCGAACCGTATCCCGCGGTAGCCGAGATCCTCGGCCGCGACGAGGCCGCGGTCCGCCAGTTGGTTCACCGGGCCCGACGGCACATAGACGACGGCGGCGCACGCTTTCGAGCCGACCGGGCTACCCACACCGCAGTTGTGCACAGTTCGCCGATGCTTGCCGGTCCGCGGACCTGAACGCGCTGCTCGCGGTCCTGGCACCCGATGTCGTCCTCGTCAGCGACGGCGGCGGCGTCGCCAAAGCACCAATCCGGCCCATCCATGGCGAGGACAAGGTCGCCCATTTCCTCCTCGGCACCACCACACGAATACCGCCAGGCACCGAGGTCGGCCAGGAGACCTTCAACGGACTCCTCGGTCTGGTGGCCCGACTCGACGGTCGCGCCATCACCGCGATCGCCTTCACCGTCCGTGACCACCGCATTCAGACCTTGCACCTGATCGCCAACACGGCCAAACTCGCGGCCCTTGACCACCCGCATCCCAACGCGTTGTTGTGGTAATCGAAACGCCATCCCGCGCGGCGAGCCCGACGCCAACCGCTACATCGATGCATGCACGCCACGCCCACGGTCACATCAGCTGGCCCTTCTCCCTTCTCCCTTGTCCGGCGGCCCCGGCACGAGCGCGGCGCGAAGTAGCGGGAGCGCACATTCGGCGCCGGCCGGCCCGTGGCACGGCCGACCGGGCACTGCACCCAGTGGTCACCAGTCACGCCGACCCATCCGCGCCAACAGCACGGTGCGGCGCGCGGCACCCTCGGGTGGCACCACCCCCGGCTTGCAGATGCCGTCCAGGTACAGCGCGTCGCCCCACGAGTCGATGCTGGACTCGAGGCGATCCAACTCTCCCTCCGTGAGCGTACTATCGCCGCCCACCGCGGACGCCACATCCCAGCGGTGCACCACCATGTCGGGAATGTAGAACCGGACCATCGTTTCGCCGACGGTCGTCCGCCCGAAGTAGCCGTCGTACGCGGCGTCCGGGACCTCGGGCCTGGCCAGCAGGTCACCGACCACCCGGGCATGCGCGCGCCAGGCCGCTGCCGGGTCGCGGTCGACATCCGGCGCCGGACCGACGTCCAGCCCGCGACCGGTGAGGAAGTCGCGCTGGGTCTCGATCAGATGCCGCACCACGTCCCTGGCGGCCCATCCCTCGCACGGGCTCGGCCGGTCCCACCGGTCGACGGGCACCGTGTGGAGCAGGACGCTGAGCGGGGCGTCGGCCTCCGCGTAGCGTTCGGACGTGGCGTTCTGCGTGGTCAGGCTCATGGCCATGGACGTTACGGCGACGGGGAGGTGCGTGATTGATGAAACCCGACAGGATCGAGCGCGCCCACCTACGCGATCCACGGGACCTTTCGCACACGATCCACCGCTACGATCCGCCGGCCGATCTGGCCGGGCTCGTTCAGCGGTTCTGGATCCCGGTGTGGTCGGTCGAACCCGGCCGCGAGGCGGTGCAGCGGGTGCTGCAGTACCCTTGTGCGCTGCTGGTGGTGGCGCCCGACTACGCCCGGTTCTACGGGGTCGTGTCGGGTCTGTCGACGACGACGCTGATCGGCGACGGCTGGGCGGTCGGAGTGATGTGCGAGCCGGCGGCTGGATTCCTGATCGCCCGCCGGTCGATGGCCGAGTTCAAGGACCGGTTCGTCGACCTGGCGGATGTGCTGGGTGACTCGGGAACTCAAGTGGCCCGGGACATCCGAGCGGCGATGGCGGGGCCGAAGCCGGCCACCTCGCACGCCGCCGCGATGTCCGTGATGAACGCGGCCCTATGGGCGTTCCTCCCGGTCGACGAGGAGGGGACGCTGGTCAACGAGGTCGTCGAGTTCGTCGAACAGCATCCGAACGTGGTTCGGGTTACGCAGGTCTGCGAGCAGTTCGATCTCTCCGAGCGGGCACTGCAGCGGCTGGTACGTCGCCGGGTCGGGCTGTCGCCGAAGTGGCTGATCCAGCGGCGTCGTCTGCACGAGGCGTCCGCCCGCCTTCGCAATCGGCCCGGTGCGGTAACGCTCGCCGAGGTGGCCGCCGATCTCGGCTACGCCGATCAGTCGCACTTCACCCGGGACTTCCGCTCGGTCACCGGCATGACTCCCGGTGAGTTCGCCGCCCGCTACAACTGAGGTTCGGACGCGAAGCCTTCCTTGGTCATGATGCGTCGTCGACGCCGGAACATCCGTTCCAGCAATGGCACCTGGCTGTCCCGGAAGTCGTGGACGACGGCCGGTGCGGACCCGGCGCCGGTCCGGGTGACCCGGCCGGTCTGCTGGATCACGCGGCCCTTGAAGGACACCGGCATGCTCAGGAACAGCGTGTTCAACGACGGGAGGTCGAGGCCCTCGCCGGCGATCTTGTCAATTGCGACGAGGATGAACGGATCGCCTGCGCGGTCGGCATCGGTCAGCCGCTCCCGGACAGCTCGCCGCTCGGCGGCGGTGAGCCGGCCGTGAAGCGCGAGAACCGTTAGGCCGCATCGCGGTTCGATAGCGGCCACAAGTCGATGGAGGTGATCGACGCGGTTGGTGAGCACGAGGCAGGTCCGCCCGTCACGGGCCGCGCCGACGATCTCGTCGACGACCAGTGCATTGCGGGCCTCGTCGGCCGCCAGTTCGGAGTAGATCGCCTGGATCGACGGCCCGTCGGTGCCCGGTTCTTCGGTGGTGAAGGAGGTTTCGTGGACGACCAATCCGCGTGCGGATCGCTCGTGGTCGGCGATCGTGTGGCGGATGGGACCGCACTGCATGGTGATGAGTCCGTCCATCTGGTCGGCGCGGAAAGGGGTCGCGGTGAGGCCGACCCAGTACCTGGCGTTGACCCTGCGGATCGCTGCCTCGGTGGACGGCGCGGCGACGGCATGGCATTCGTCGACGATGATCTGGCCGTACTCCTCCAGGACGGTCGGGTCGCCGCTCCGGTGACTGATCGACTGCATCATGATCAGGTCCACGACACCGCGTCGCTTCCGGCGCCCGTTGCCGAGCTGACCGAGCTGCTTGTCGGTGACGTCGAGGAACCGGGTGAGCCGATCACGCCACTGCTGCAACAACTCCGCGCGGTTGACCAGGATCGCGGTGGGGGTCGAGCGTTCGGCGATGAGCGCGCAGGCCATGACGGTCTTGCCGGCGCCGGGCGGCGCGACCAGCACTCCGGTGTCGTGCGTGAGCAGGGCATCGACGGCCCGCTGCTGCCCTTCCCGCAGCGCACCGGTGAAGGTGACGGCGATCTCGGCGGGTCTATCCGCGCCGACCTGCGTGGAGACCCGGTAGCCCGACTCGGTCAACAGTTCGACGGTCTGGTCGAGCAGCCCGCGGGGCAGCCGCAGTTCCTGCTCGTCGTGTTCGAAGCAGGTCACCAGCCGTGGTGTGCCGAACGTGCTGAAGCGTTGGGCCTGTCGGCGGTAGAACTCCGGATTCGACACCGAGGCAATGTGTTTCAGCTCACTGACGACAGCCCCGGGCAGTCCCGCCAGGGGCAGGTGAACCATGGCGTCCCGCCGGATCTCGATCGGCAGCCCAACCCCGGCGGCGGCCTTGCGGCGGCCGCGACGGCGGGCGGGCGCAGCAGTTTCGGCCGGGCCGACGCGGAGAGCCGTTGCCGTCGAGGTGAACTCCAGCAGCTTGGATTCGCTGACCGGGGACACCGCCGCCAGCATGGCGAACTGGTCGTCGAACGGCTGCCAGGACTCCGGGTCGGCGAAGACGGTGGTCTGCCGCCGCCGGCAATCCCCCTGCAGCGGCAGCGCGATGAGATTGCCGAGGCGGAACCGGCCGGGCGAGCGTTGCGGGAGGGTGTCCTGGGCGGGGAAGAATCTGTCGTAGCTGTCCATGGTCATGCTCGGACGGAGCGCCATCGCCGAGCGGAGCAGGCGCGTGCCCATCGCCCGCGCCTCGGACGCCGGCACGGACGAGTTGAAGAAGACCCAGACGTGGGCGCCGGCACCCGACCGGGAGATCTCGGCCAGAGTGTCGACTCCGGCCTGACGGCATGCACGGACGTACGCGGAGGCGTCGCTGCGCCAGTCGCCGTCGTCGAAATCGCAGGCGAGCAAACGGCATCGGTCACCCGGCAGCATCGGATACAGCCCGACGTGGAAATCGCGGGGACCGTCGCCGACTCCGCGCAGGTGCCGCTCGAGGGCCGCATCGTCCAGCGGCAACAGGTCCGCGTCGGAGGACTGATCGGTGAAGAACCCGCCGCGAACGGCCGGGCTCCACCCGCTCCTACCGGTCTTGCGGCTGGTCCACGGCAGCGCGTAGGCGTCGGTGCGACCCACGAACAGCCCGCGGAAGAGCGCGATCTTCTCCGCGGTCGAGGACGCCGCCGTGACCGCCGCCTGCGGGTGCGCGGGCGATCCCACCGACCGGGTGGGGGCCCGCAGCTCGAGCGCCCGAACCTCGGCCCGGGCGGCAGCCAGCTCGTGTTCCAGGCGGGCGACCCGCTCCCGGGCGGCGGTCAGCTCATCCACGTGTCCAGGGTGCCCGTCGACCTGGCCCGTCGGCGATCCATGCGCAGGTCGGCTATTGAATCGTCGAGTTGGTGAAGGTCGGGTTGCCACTGCCGATGTAGAAGATGCCGGGATAGTTCTGGAAGTGCGGGTTGTTCGGCAGGCCGTTCGGCGCGTACGTGTTCAGCCTGCTGATCGAGTTGTCGATGATCAGGTGACCGGTCTTGTCGTTGCTGACGTAGAAGACCGCGCTGCCACCGGCCTTTGCGGTGTTCCGCTCGATCAGGGTGCCGGCGATCCTCAGGTCGTAGGACGTGCCGTCGGTGTAGATGGCACCCCCGCTGCCGCCGCCGGGCGTCCCTGACCAGGCCGGGTTGGCGCAGCAGCCGATCGCGTTGTTGTGGCTGATCAGGCTGTTGAGCATGGTGATGGGCGTGCGCAAGCCGCTGATGGCACCGCCGTTGGAGCAGTTGTTGCCCTGACCGCTAGCACCGCCGAAGGTGCTGTTCACGATGGACACCGGGTCCTGGTTGCGGGCGGCGTAGGAATTGTCCAGGTCATTGGGTGTCGCCGAGTGCTGGGCCAGCACCCGGATGGCGGCGCCGCCAAGGTCGGGGCCGTTGGTGGCGCAGGTGTTCCGGACGAACACCGAGTTCACTACCTTCAGGCGCCCGCCGAGGGCGAAGATGGCGCCGCCGCCGTTGGACCCCTGGTTCGTGTCGCCCGGTGAGACGTAGGTCGAATTGGTGGCATTGCCGTCGGCGAACGTCACGTTCTGCACCGTCACCTGCGGCCACGACGGGGCGTACAGGCAGTTGCCGGAGACCGATCCGAGCGACTTGTCGCAGGTGTCGACATACAGGATGCGGTTGGCGTTGCCGCCGGAGAGCGTCACCTTACCGCCGCCGTCGATGACGAGCTTCTGGGTGCTGTTCCGCACCTTCAGCGTCTGCGTCAGCGTGATCGTGATCGGGTTGGGGCCGCAGTTGAACGTGATCACGCCGCCGGCCGACACCGCCGACACCACCGCGTCGGAGGTGCAGCTCGACGGTGTGCCGTCCCCGATGACCCGGTCGGGCCGGCTGACATCCTCCGACCCCATCCCGGCCGGCACGGTCGCGGTGCCCGCGGGATTGCCGGGATTGAAGGTGCCGGAGCCGGAAGAGTTGTTGACGGTCACCGTGACGGCTGCCGACGTCCCGGTGTTGCCGGCCGCGTCCCTGGCCAGCGCCCGGACGGTGTGCGACCCGTTGGCGGCGGTTGTCGTATCCCATTGCACGCCGTAGGGCGCGCTGGTGTCGGCGGCGCCGACGGCGACGCCGTCGACCTGAACTTGCACGGAGCTCACGCCGACGTTGTCGGTGGAGTCGGCCGAGACGGCGATGGTGCCGGAGACCGTGGCGGACGCAGCCGGTGCGGTAACGGCGACCGTGGGCGCGGTGGTGTCGCCGGCCGGTGCGTTGGTCGCCGCGGGGATCTCGATCAGCGCCAGATTCCACCGGTCGTTGGTCGGCGCGGTGTCGTTGATGGTGACCGGGGCGCTTCCGGTGTTCGGTGCGGTCTGCCGCTGCACCCAGAACGTGTCACCCTGGCTGGGCAGGTACTCGTCGACCTTGGTCTGGTTGGCACCGACCGTGCGCGCGGCCGCCCGGTCCCAGTCGTTGCCGGCCGCCCACACCCACGAGCCGGCCCTGCTCGGGGTCAGGGTCGCGGTCGGGGCACCCGAACGCCCGGAGGCGGCGCGGGTGGCGCCGTTGACGCCGGTGTCTGCCCCGGTGAACGCGGTGACCACCATGGACCCGACGTAGGAGCCGTTGCTGCGGTTTGCCTTGACCACCAGGTTGCTGACCGCCGCGGGCGCGACCGCCTGCCAGACTTCACTGGTGCCCCGCTGCGCATTCGACCGCTGACGCAGACTCCAGGTCAGGCCCCCGCCGGTGACGGACGAGAACGACTGCCTGGTGGATCGACCGCCGTCCGACATGATGAAGGCCACAATCAGCTGGCCCGGCTGCGAGGTCGACAACCCCGGCGAACTGATGCTGGTCGACGGGGTCGCCTGATGGGTGACCACCTGCCGGTCCACCGCGAGCGCGGGCGCCACCGCGACGGCTGGGGCCTGCGCCGGGACGACGAGTGCGAGCCCGGCCAAGAACGGCACCAGGGCGAGTGACATCACCCGCCGCCCCGGTCTGAACCGCCGATATGCAGGCCTCGTTCGCGTCATTTCGACATCCATGTCTTTCGGTGAAGTGACCCGTCGTGATCACCAACGACCGGGCGTCCTGACACATTCATGCGTGCGCACGGACTGTAGCGGATGCCGAAACACCGGCCGCCGGTGAAGTTCACGTCCCGAAGAGTCGAGCCGAGGATGCACCCCAACGACCAATCGGCAAACGAGATCCACATCACTCGGAGTTACTTGAACGGTCGGCCCGCTGACGCAACCGGGGCAAGCGAGTGAGCTTTCCGTTGATGTGCCCGTCGTCACCGACCTCAGGGATCGCGTCCTGTCAAAGTCGACGCAGCCATTGCGGCCGGGCTTGACCTGGCATAGTCGACGCCTGGAAAGGAGCTCGGCGATATCTTCAGCAAGGAGAGCTGCCGGATCTGCGCTCGACCGATGCATCGGGCGGTGTATCAGGCTCGACGTCCCTGCTGAGCATCGAAGGCACACCGGTGATGCCCCTGATGGCCGGGATCGGCACGATCGCACTGGCTATGGGCGTGTCCCCACCGCTTGGTCGGCACCGGCCCGCACCCGCCGACTGCGAGCCGGCAACGGCCAGCACCGGCGGATCTCGACCCCGGACGGCCGCGGCACGCCCCGCGGCAAGCCCGCTCGGCGGTTCGAGCACCGGGGACCTGCGCGGCCGGGAGGCCGTGATGATCCGAGTCGTCGTGGCCAATAACGACTCGTTCGTGCGACGGGTTCGCGCTCATCCTGACCTCGCGCCTGACATCCAGGTCGTGGGCCACCACGGCCGACGGCCCCTGGAGCGCTGAACACCGGGACGGTCCCGATTTTGGGAGCGGGTTAAAGGCTGCCCGGCCTGGCAAGAAGGAGCTTGGCGACGCTCCGTCAACGCCGAATGGACGAAGTTCACCCATTCAGAGTCTTTCCGCTTACAGCGGGTAGTACCACGCTCTGTTAGTAGGAGCGGCACATCGATCTAACAGCATGCCAAGCAGGACCGAATGACTCGACGGGGGGCGCCATTGACGTAACTGTTAGTTACACAGCGTGCTTTCCGGCGATTTCTGAGGTTACGGCACTCGGGGCACGTAACTGGCAACGCAGAGTGGCTGACACCTTTGGGCCACAATTCGTTCGCCTAACAAACTAGGGGAGGGAGCTAGTGACGCTGTCCATGGATACGATGCCGCTCCCGGGACCGAGCGTCCGGTCTGACCTGCCTGGATCTTCTCTTGCCTCCGGCACGGATCAGTTCCAACTCGACCCGGGACGACACCGCGGAAATAGTCTCCTGCCGTCTTCCAGACCAATTGTCAGCACCTTCTTTCCAACGATTTCTGATTGTGCATCACCGCAATGCCGAATGGATCAGTGAATCGAATGAGCAACAAGCTGCTCTCCCGGCCCGAGGGGTCGGCCGCGACGAGCAGGCTCGACAAAGCAACCGTGCTGTCGTCGAAGGTGCGCCATGAAGTCGCTGCCGGCAGCAGGATCGGCAGCTATCGCATCGAGTCGTACCTGGATCGCGGCGGCATGGCAGCGGTGTACGAGGCGACCGACCTGCATCTGAACCGCCGCGTCGCGCTCAAGGTGCTGGTCGGAGAGCCGGCCGAGGACATTCAGATGCGCGAGCGTTTCGTCCGGGAGTCGCGGTTCGCGGCCTCGTTGGAACATCCGAACATCGTGCCGATCTACGACGCCGGGGAGACCGACGGCCTGTTGTACATCGCCATGCGCCTGGTCCGCGGTACCAACCTGGCCGGTTTCCTGCGATCCGCGGGTCCGATGGAGCCGGCCCTGGCGCTGAGCCTGCTCGCGCCGGCGGCCAGCGCGCTCGATGCCGCGCACGCCACGGGGCTTGTGCACCGGGACGTCAAGCCGGCGAATATTCTGCTGGCGATCGGCCGGGCCGGCCACCGGCACGTGTACCTGGCCGATTTCGGGGTGACCAAACGGGCGTCCGCGCCGTCGCAACTGACGGTCGGCGGAACCTTCGTCGGAACGATGGAATACACCTCACCCGAGCAGATCCGTGGGGAAGGGCTGGACTCACGTTCGGATCTGTACGCATTGGGTTGTGTCGCGTATCAATGCCTGACCGGGTCGCCACCGTTCGTGCGTGACGATCAAGCCGCGCTGCT
>JBIOVW010000843.1:0-8698 GCA_044867945.1 Nakamurella sp.
GGTCGCCAGCGTGGGGGCCGGTGGGCTGATCGCGGCCGGCGCGGTCGTCGCGGCGGCGGTGATCGCCGCGGTCGTCTTCATCGTCAACAGCAACACTCCCGAAACGGCGAACACCGTCGCCGACCAACCGCCCGCGGTGGCCGCTCCCGCGACGCCGGGCGGCGATTCCGGCGATTCCGGCGATTCCGGCGATTCCGGCGACAGTGGTGCGGACGGCGCCGGTGGCATCGAACCCGCGGGCCCCGATTCAGGCACCGGCACCGGCACCGGAGACGGAACTGAGTCCGCGACGGACACGGGAACCGGTACAGACGGGACCGGCACCCAGCCAGGCACGGACGGCGACACCGGGACCGGGGTCGGCACCGGCGGCAGCGGCGGCGACGGCACCGGCGGCGACGGCGGCGGCGACGCCAACAACGGCGAGAACCCACCACCGAGCCCGAACCCCAATCCCAACCCGAACCCCAACCCGAACCCCAACCCGACACCGGCCAGCGTGACGGTCGCCGCCGAACCGCAGATCGACGGCAGCCTGGTTGCCGGCGGATCGGCCACCATCGCGGCGACGGTGAGCAACAGTGGGCAGCAGCAGTCCGCGCCGCAGTCGATAACGGTCCAGACGCCGGACGGGGTCACGGTGACCGGAGTCGACGCGACGCCGCGGGCGTCCGGACTACGGCGAGCCGCTGCCCCGGTCCCGGTCACCTGCACGACGGCGAACCGGTGCTCGGCGCAGTTCTCGGTCGCCGGGCAGTCGACCGTTCAGATCAGCGTCACCATCGCCGCCACCCGGGCCGCGACCGACGGAGCCGCCACCGTCGAGATGCTCGGCCGGACATTCACGCTGCCCGTCACGGTCGGGTCGGCCGTTTCCTCCCTCGTCGGCAGCACAGACGGCCCGCTCTACGCGGACGGCGGTAGCCACACCATCGCCGTCACTCAGACTGTCACCAACGGCGACTTCGAGCCCATCACCTTCCGCTCGAACCGCGGGAGCTTCCACTTCAACCCCACCGAGTCATGCCCCGGCGCAAGCTCGGAGGTGACCTGCACGCCGGATGCCTCGGGCCAGTTCGACCTTGCCGTCACCATCGACCGCGACCAGCCGGCCGGCGACCTGCCGATCTTGGCCGCCGACTCGGCCGGGCGGTTCCTACAGCTGACCGACGGGAACGACCCGCTCCAGGTGGTCGCCCCGGCCGAACTGGGCCTGTCCAATCTCGACGTGTCCGCCCCGCTGATCGCCGGCGGCACCGGCGCCCTGACGGTCACCGCCACCAACACCGGCGACGTGCCGGCGGCCGCCGAGCGGATCACCCTGACCAACGCCGACGGCATCACTGTCGGCGACGTGACCAGCACCACCGAAGGTGCCGTGACCTGCGGAGACGGCGACTGCACGCTGAACCCCGTGCCGAGTGGCGGGCACGTCGACCTGACCATCGAACTGGACGTGCCGGCCCGCGTTCCGGCTGAGACCACGCTCGACGTCACGATCGGCGATGGCAACGCGTTCATCACCACCACCGTCGACTCCGGGATCACCGGCGTCACCATCACCCCCACCGACCCGCTCGTCGCCGACGGCAAGCGGTCGACCCGGGCCGTCACGGTCGAATGGATCGTCGAGGACCCGGGTCCGATCACGCTGACCGCGTCCGACGGCGTCACCCTCACCGGCGGCGAAGCCTGCACAACCGCGGACGGCAGGCTGACGTGCCCAGGGCGCTCGTTCGACATCGACATCACCGTGCCCGCCGGCACCGAGGCCACGAGCACCCTGATCACCGCGTCCGACGAGGGCAGCCGGCGGGTGGCCACGATCGACATGGACATCGTGGCCCCGGCAACACTGCGGCTGGCCGACCTTGAGATCGTCGCGCCGGCCTCCGGCGGCACCGGCGTCATCTCGGTCACCGTCGTCAACGACGGCGGGGCCGCCTCCTCCGGCGGAGAGACGTTCGACGTCACGCTCCCCGACGACGTGGAGCTGATCGGGACCACCATCCCGAACGGCAGTTGCACCGGTCAGCCCCAAGCGGCGGCGCTGGCGGTAGCAGTGCCCACGGCCGTGGTCACGGCGGACTGCGCGCTGCCGCGGATTCCGTCGCTCGGCTCGCTGACCGTCCGGTTCACGGTCGCCGCGGCACCCGCGGCCATCGGCGGCCCGGCCTCCGTCACCCTGTCCACCGGCAGCGCCCTGGACTTCACCCTTCCGGTCGACCCGGGCGTCACCCGGCTCATCGCGACCGCGGGCGACCTGATCGCCGACGACACCGCCCATAAAATCCTCGTGACCGCCGACCTGGCGTCGGGGGTCACCGATCCCGGACCGATCACGTTCGCCACCGGGACGGGCCTGGTCACCCTCAGCTGCAGCAACACCCGCCCGGCGAGCATGGTTACCTGCGAGCTGTCCGAGCGCGCCCTCGAGCTCTCCGTCACCATTTCCCGCGAGCAACTGGCGGGTCCGTTGCCGCTGACCGCGACCGACGCGGCCGGGCGACCGATCACCGACACCAACTTCTCCACCCTCGTGCTGACCTCTGCCGAACTCGGTCTGTCGAACCTCACCGAGTCCTCCCCACTGATCGCCGGCGGCACCGGCGCGTTGACGGTCACCGTCACCAACACCGGCGGCGTGCCCAGCACCGACCTGCAGGTGAACCTGACCGGTCAGGACGGCATCCGGATCACCGGCATCGACCCCGGCGCCTGCGAACAGGGCTGCCTCATGGACTCCGTCCCGGCAGGTTCTTCGGTGCAACTGACCGTTACGCTCGGCGTCGACCCGTACGTCCCGCCCAGCGCCCCGCTCACCCTGCACGTCGGCGGCCAGACCGCCGAACTGACCGCGGACGTGGCCTCCGGCATCGAACGCGTCGAGATCTCCCCCACCGACGAGCTGATCGCCGACGGCAACCCCGAGACCCGCACGGTCACCGTGATCAGCCCCCTCGACAATCCCGGACCGGTCAAGATCGGCGCGCCCGAAGAGGTCACACTGAGCGGCTGCCCCACCGAGGACGCCTTCCTGGTCTGTACCGGATCGACGTTCGACTTGAAGATCACCGTGCAATCGGGCACCGAGGCCGGCCCCCTGGGCTTCACCGCCGCGGACGCCGGCGGACGAAAGCTGACCATCACCGAACTGGACGTGGCGACCCCGACCCCGGCCGCTCTCGCCTTGAACGTGCCGGACGGTGCATCGGTCATCGCAGGCGGCACCGGCACATTCACCGTCACCATCACCAACACCGGCGGCTCCCCCTCACCCGGCGGCGAGACGATCGGCGTGACTCTCCCCGCTGGCGTCACCGTCACCGGCACCGTCATTCCGGGCGGCAGCTGCACCGGGCCGGCCCCGGCGGCCTTGGCGCTCGCGGTGCCGACCGCCGCAGTCCTGGAGGACTGCACCCTGCCGCCCATCCCGGCCCACGCCGAGCAGCGGGTCACCTTCTCCATCGCTGCGACCCCCGACGCGAAGGACGGGGAGGCCATGGTGCGCGTGTCCGGCCTCGAACCAAAGTCGGTTCCACTGACCGTCACTGCCGGCATCACCAGCCTGTCCGCCGACGCCACCACCGCTCTGGTCGCCAACGGCACCCGGCAGGACGTCGTGCTCACCGCGACGACGGCGGCCGAAGGTCTCGATCTGCCCAACGTCAGTTTCTCTTCCGAGGACCCGACGGTGACCGTGACCTGCGCCGGCGGCGGGCAAGCCTGCCCGGTGGGCGCGGGCAATCGTCTGGCCCTGACCATCACCGTGCCGGAAAAGCACACCGCCGACACACTCACCCTCACCGCGAAGGACCAGGTCGGTCGCACGATCCCGGTCGATCCCATCAGAGTGCTGGGTGCTCCGCGGCTGACCGTCTCCGGCCTGACCATGAACGTCCAGCCGGTCCAGGGCGGCGAGGGTCGGTTCTCGCTGACCGTCAGCAACACCGGCGGCTCCCCGTCCGCCGGCGGGGACCTGGTCACGGTCGACGTGCCCGGCCTCGATGTGGTCGGCATCGACGCCGGGGGCACGCTGTGCTCGGCCACCGTGTGCAAGCTGCCATCGATCGCCGCGGACACCCCGATCACGCTGGTCGTCACCGTGTCCGCGCCGGCCGACACGAAGCCAGGCACCTACACCCTGACGCTGACCCTGCTCGACCAGAAACCGTCCATGAAGTTCGAGCTGCTCCGCGCGGTCACCGGCGTGGAAGCCACTCCGAGCGGTCCGTTCACCGCCGGCACGTCCCCGACGTTGACCCTGGAGGTCATCCGCTTTGGCGACGCCACCAGCCAAGCCCCGGTCACCCTGACCTCGACCAGCCCGCTGGTGACACTCCGCGGTTGCGGCGGCAGCGGATCGACCCTGGTGTGCAGCGGCGACAGCTTCCCGGTGACGGTGGCCATCGACGCCAAGCAGAAGGCCGGGGAGCTGCCGGTGACGGTCACCGACGCCGCGGGTATGACCGTGCCGCTCACCGACGCGAACAAGGACCCGCTGACTGTCGTCGCCGCACCCGCCCAACTGACGTTGTCAGAGCTCCGGGTTGTCGACGCCGGCACTAACGGTGTCGCCGGGTTGGTGCTGACCGTCACCAATACCGGTGCGACTCTGTCGACTCCGACTGCGATTGATGTGATGACGCCCGAGTGGTCGGGCCTGCTGTACCTCAGCGGAGCACAGAACCCGTTCTGCGGACCACTGATCGGCCGGCAATGCATGCTTGATCCGATCGATGTCGGCAGCACGCGCACGCTGTACTTCCATGTTGGGGTTGCGCCCCGCGTGACGGGCACAGTGACCGTGACCATCGACGGCACCACCAGAACCGCCGAAATTGGCGGCAGCCAGGCGACCACCAGCCCGACACCGGCACTTCCGGCGACGACCGCTCCGGAATCCCCCCAGCCGACCGCGCCGTCCATCACTGACGCCACTCCGCCGACAACAGAACTGACGACCGCGTCCACGGACCCGACGTCGGCCACCCCATCGGACGTGCAGACCCCCACCGGATCGCCGACACCGGAAACCACGGTGACCCCGGAAACCACGGAGACCGCCGAGCCGACCGAAGAGCCAACCAGCGAACCGTCCGACGCTGCCTCCCCAACCCCGGACGTAACCACGTCAGAGCCGAGCCAGCCCACCGAGCCGACCACACCACCGGAGCCGGCTCCCGCGGTGCTGTCGCTGACCGGGGCGGCGGTGCTCGAGCAGCCATCGGTCAGCGGTAGTGGATCACTCACCGTGCAGGTCCGCAACGACGGCGAGCTGCCATCGACCCCACAGCCGGTCCGGGTCTCCCTACCCGATGGAGTCGGCGTCGCATCGATCAGCGTCGACGGCACGCTCGCGAGCGAAGGCGCGCAGACCTGCACCCTGCCGGAGATCGGGGCCGGCCAAGAAGTGACGGTCCGGATCAGCCTGACCGCGACCCAGGACGCCGCCGACGGCGCCGCGGTCATCTCGACCACCGACTCGTCGGCGGAACTCGCCCTGCTCATCACGGGCGGGCAGCTCCCCGACGAGCCGGCGCCGACGACCGAGCAGCCGGCGATGCGGGAGGAAGGCACCGCCACCGCGCAGCCGAGCCCGACCGTGGACGCGACCACTGAGCAACCCACGCCGACCGCTGACACGGCCACCGCGACCACCCCTGACGCGCCGACGACGACCGGCCCCTGACGGCGCGCCGACCCCGATCCACGGGTCGGTCGGGTACATTCGAGCGCGGTGCCGCGTGGCCTTTTCGGCCGCGACGTCGGGGATTTGCCGGAATTTACCGGCATTTGACCAAATCCTTTACCTTGATTTGACTCGGCAATAGGGTTGCGCCATTGAGAGGATCTTCTCTTTCGTGCGTGGATCGTGTGATTACCCGCAGTCACGCCGTAGACTCGTCGCGTGGCCCTCATCGAAACCGTCCGACAGCGCCTGCCTGTCAAGTATCGGGAACTCGCGAAGTTCCTGGTCGTCGGCGGCACCAGTTACGTCGTGGACGTCGGGGTGTTCAGCCTGCTTTCACACACCGTGCTGTCCGAAAAGGTCGTAACGGCCAAGGGTATCTCGGTCATCATCGCAACAATTCTGAGCTACATCCTCAACCGCGAATGGTCGTTCAACAGCCGCGGCGGTCGGGAGCGGCATCACGAGGCGATGCTGTTCTTTGTCGTCAACGGGATCGCGCTCGGGCTGAACCTCGTTCCGCTGGCCGTCTCCCAGTACGTCCTCGGCATCCAGCCGGGCAGCTACTCGGCGCTGACGGTCACGATCGCCAACTTCATCTCCGCCAACATCATCGGCACCGCGCTGGGCATGGCCTTCCGTTTCTGGGCGTACCGCAAGTGGGTGTTCCCCGAGGAACTGACCCCGCACCCGGAGATCGTCGCCGCAGAGGTGGCCGCCCAAGCCGCGGTCGAGGCGCCGGAGACCGAACGGATCCCGGAGCAGTCTTATCGGTCGGGTCCGGCCCAATTCGCACCCGGAGCCGCGCGTCCGCTCGGCTGAGTTCAGGCCTGCGCGTCGACCGGCTCCGCCGGCGCGGCCTCACCGTCGCCCAGTGTCGAGGCCCCGGTGCTGACGGCCAGGAAGATCGCGAAGGTGGGCGGTGCCGCCCGCCGCAACTCCAACCGTCCACCGTCGGCCTCGACGAACGCCCGGGCCAGGCCAAGCCCGATACCGGTGGACGACGCGGTGGACACCCCCCGGTCGAAGACGTGGGTGACCAGCCCCTCCGGAATGCCGGCGCCCTCGTCGCTGACCTCCAGCGCGACCATCCCGCCGGAGCTGCGGCCGGCCGGTCGGACCAGCACGTTGACCGTCCCGGCACCGTGCCGCAGTGAGTTCTCGATCAGCACCCCGATCGCCTCGCGCAGCCGGCCCGGCGTCGCGTGCACCCGGACGTCCCGCCCGCAGCGGACCGTCAGCGACCGCCCCACCGCCGTCAACTGCGGTCCCCAATCCGCCTCGATCTCGGCCAGCTCGTCGTAGAGTTCCAACTCGCTGGCACCGGCGGCGCGCTGCGAGCGCGCGTTCGCCAGTAGATCGTCCACCACGGTGACCAGCCGGTCGGTCTGTTCCAGCGCCTCCTCCACCTCGTTCTGCACGTCGGGGTCCGGATACTCGGCCAGCTCCTCCAACCGCAGCCGCAGCCCGGTCAGCCGGGTCCGCAGCTGATGGGAGATGTCACCGGCCAGATCGCGCTCCCGGGCGATGAGGGCGGAGATGTCCTGCGCGGACGAATCGAGGACGTCGGCGACCCGGTCCAACTCCGGGATGTCGTACCGGCGACGGAAGGTGCGGAAGTCGCCCGAACCGAGCCGGGCCGCGCGCCGGGCGACATCGGTCAACGGCGTCGCCAACCGGCGCGCCGTGAGGACTGCGACACCGGCGCCCACCACCACCGAGAGCGCGATGGCCAGCGCCACCAGGGCGATGGCCTTCCACTGTTCGGCCCGAAGGTAACTCTCCGGCACCGACAGCCGCAGGTGGCCGCCCCCGGTCATGGCCAGCTGTTCCGAGTACACCTGGTTGGACGCGGTGGTACCGATCGACTGGTCGATCCGACCGGCCATCGTGATGTCCAGCCGGCCGCCGGCCGGCACCGCCGCCTCCAGCTGGCCGAGGTCGATCGCCGACGAACTCGACTGGTTCGCGATGGATGCGGCGATCGACTCCAACCGGCTGTTCAGGTCGCTGCGCATCAGGTCGTCGACGACGCGCCAGGACACGATGGACAGCGGCACCCCGAGGGTGAGCACAGTCGCCGCGATCACCAGCAGAATCGAGACCAGGACCCGGCGACGCATCAGCGGGCCGGGTGGGTCATCGGATCAGTCCGTCTCGAAGCGGAAGCCCACACCACGCACCGTCGAGATCCGCTGCTCGCTGACGTTCGCGTCCGGTCGGGCGATTTTCCGGCGCAGCCAGGACATGTGCATGTCCAGCGTCTTGGAGGTCTTCATGGTCGGGTCGTTCCACACCTCGGCGAGGATCTCCTCGCGGGTGACCACCTGGCCGGCGCGACTCATCATCACCCGCAGCAGCTCGAACTCCTTGTTCGACAGGGTGACCTCGACACCGTCCACCTCGACCCGGCGCGAACCGGTCTCCACCCGCACCCCGCCGATCTCCATCAGCGCGGGCACCCGGCGACGCAGCAGGGCGCGGACCCGGGCCAGGAGCTCGGCCATCCGGAACGGCTTGGCGACGTAGTCGTCGGCGCCGGCGTCCAGCCCGACGACGAAGTCCGCCTCGTCGGTACGTGCGGTGAGCATGAGCACCGGCAAGTCCCTGCCGGCACCCCGGATCCGCCGACATACCTCGAGCCCGTCGAAGTCCGGCAGGCCCAGGTCGAGGATGACCAGGGTGATCTCGGCGCCGTTCTCTCCGAACGCGGCCACCGCCGCACTGCCGGTCGGCGCTGGCCGAACCTGATAGCCCTCCCGCTGCAGCGCGCGGGTCAGCGGCTGCGCGATGGCCGGGTCGTCCTCGACCAGCAGCACCGTCGTCACGACGACTACCTTACGATGCCGCGCCGACCGGCCGTCCGGCCGTGATCATCAGCGCGGGGTCGACCCGGTGTCCTCGGGATCGGCGTCGGCCGACGGCGGCGGGGCCGCGACGGTCGGTTCGGGCTCGTGGAACTTGGGCAGCGGCGTCGACGCCGTCGGCTCAGCGTGCCGGCCCCGC
>JBIOVW010000844.1:0-3200 GCA_044867945.1 Nakamurella sp.
CCGGGGCCGCGTCAGCCGGGGGAGGGGTCACCTTTGAGAGCGTCCGTCTGAGCGGAGGAAGTCTGCGGGGGTGGGGGCCCCGGCCCGTCAAGGGACGCGGAGACGGGCTGCCGATCCGCCTGGGCCGACCCCACCCCGGAGGGGACCCCGAGGTCGACGCCACCCGGACCAGCGCCCCGCCGGCGCTCAAGCCCTTGACCATCCACCCGCACCCCCGCCCTGCCCCCGCGCCTCGGCCGAGGGTGCCGAGGCAGGAAGGGGTTTGGTCATGTCGGAATTCATCGTTGGGGTGTACCGGCAGCACGTGTTGACGGCGATCGAGGTGGCCGGGGATGTGGCGGTGCGGGTGACCACGCACGGCGGTGAGGGACGGGATCGGGAGGGCGCGTACATCACGATCACGTTCGGAGATCAAGTGATGATCACGATGTACGACCAGTTGGCGGCGTTGGCCTACGCGTACGCGTGGCGGAATCCGCAGGAGGAGGAGGTGTTCGCCAGGTTGCCGGAGGTGGTGCGCAAGGGGCAGGGGCAGGCGCCGGTTCGGGTGGGTCCGTCGATGACGATCAGGGCCAGCCGGGCGGACCGGGTGAGTGTCGGGTTCGACGCGGTGGCCGGGTCGGCGCGGGTGCGGATCGGGTGCCTGACCTGGAGCGTGCTGGATCGGGCCGCCGCCGATTCGATTCGGGAGGCCTGGGGGTATGTCGCCCAGCTCGCGCCGATCGTGTTGGCCGAGCCGGCGCCGGCGCGGCGGCGCCGCTGACCGGGGTCTGTGGTCGCCCGCTCCCTTACCCGGGGGGGCGGGCGGCCGCGGTGTACATGTCTGGTTTTCATCCACAGAAAGCCGGTGACCGTACCGAGCCGGGCCGGTTCCGGGGGAGCATCCAGCCGGCCGACGGCCTGAGCGCAGGAATCACCGAGCACCCTTTGGAGGGCGTCAATGAGCGGTTACACGGTCAGTACCCGACCGGGACGGGTCGAGGGTGCCGACACCATCCCCGAAGCGTTGGACTGCCTGGCTCGGCAGATGGTCGAGGTGCTGCCGGCGGGTCCGGTAGCGTGGTGCGTCTCCGATCCGGCCGGGACCGAGCACCGCGGCGTCGACGACCTCAATGGTCGGTCCGACCTGCTGGTCGACGCCATCGAGGACCTGGTGCAGACGTTGTACGTGCAGCTGCACAAGGCCGCCGATGGCGGAGTGCCGTTGGTGTGGTTGGCCGGTCATCGGCGGTAGGTCGGGATCGGTTCTGGCGCTGCACCTTTCCGGCCGCCGGAGGATCAGCCGGGCTGTGGTGGCGGTGGGTCGAGTGCGGCCACGTTCAGGGTGCGGCCGGTCTGGTCGGCCCAGGCCTGGACGTCCGCGAGCGCCCAGATGCTGCCCATGCTCAACACCGCCCTGGGCGCGGGGAAGTCCGGCCGGCTGGTCAGCTGCGACACCCGCTGTCGGCTGATGCCGAGCAGCCGGCCGAGTTCGGCGTTCCCGAGCAGTGTCTCCACGGGAAACAGGGTAGGCATCTGCCTACCGTACCGCGAAGTCTAGGCAACTGCCGATAGGCACTTGCCTACTAGGCATATGCCTATTAGACTAGGCACATGCCTAGTAGGCCGGAGGGTCCGGCCAGGGGCAGGAGGAGACAGGATCATGGCTCACGAGTTGGAGACCTGGTCGGACGGGTCGGCATCGTCCGTGTCCGCCCGGCAGCACGCCTGGCATCGGCTGGGCACGGTGCTGCCCGCCGAGTTCGACGCGGCGCAGGCGATGCGGCACGCCAGGCTCGGTGGCTGGAAGGTGCGCAAGGAGCCGTTAACGACGACCGTGCCGACCCCGGATGGGGTGTCGAGCCTGCCGGTCCCGGATCAGTTCGCGACCGTGCGCACAAACCCGACGACCGGCCGGCCGGACGTCCTCGGGGTGGTGGGTCGCGGGTACACGCCGATCCAGAACGAGGACCACGCCGAGCTACTCGACCGGCTGGTCGACGCGTCGGGCGCGCATTTCGAGACCGCCGGGTCGCTGCGCGGTGGCCGGCAGGTGTTCCTGTCGATGAAGCTGCCCCGCACCATGCTGATCGGGGGAGTGGACCGGTCGACCTGTACCTGATCGCCTGCAATTCGCATGACGGGACCAGCGCGTTCCGGGTGCTGGTGTCGCCGATCCGGGTGGTGTGCGCGAACACCCAGGCCGCCGCGATCCGGTCGGCGAAGTCGTCCTACTCGATCCGGCACACCGCCGGCGCGACGGGGCAGATCGCGCAGGCCCGCGCCGCCCTCGGGTTGACCTGGGCCTACGCCGAGGCGTTCGAGCAGCAGGCGGAGCAGATGATCGCCCGCACGATCAGCACCGATGAGTTCACCGCCATCGTGGCCCAGCTGTGGCCGGTCGACCAGGACGCCAAGCGGTCCAAGACGATCGCGGACAACCGCCGGTACCAGCTGGTCGGGCTGCTGCGGCATTCCCCGACCGGCGAGGACATCAGGGGCACCCGGTGGGCCGCGTACCAGGCGATCACCGAGTACGCCGACCATGTCGCCCCCGTCGGGGACAAGTGGAACCCGCAGGCGGCCCGCGCCGAACGGGCGGTCACCTCCAGCAGCGTCGCGCAGGTCAAGACCCGCGCGTTCGACCTGCTCGCGAACTGACCCGTGGTGGTGGGGCCGGGGGAGTGCAGCCCCCGGTCCCCACCCATTCCGCCCACCCCACACCTGATGTGAAGGAGCACCACCCATGATGCACTCGACCGACCGACCCGCCGCCCGGCAGGTCCCGCCCTACACCCGGGCCGACGCGATCGCCGACGGACTGCTGATCCCCGTGCCCGTGCGGCTGGCGCAGGCGTTCCGGTTCACCTTCCCGATGGCCGTCACCTCCACCGCGTGGAAGGACACCGTCGCCTGGGACGCGCAGAGCGAGGCGGCCAAGCCACGCCGCACCGGACTGACCGAGGCCGAACGCCTCACCGACCTGCTGTGGGCGGCCCGCACCGCCCTGTCCGGCAACCGCACCGGCAGCCACGACCTCGAGTTCGTCGTGCACCGGGTCCCGCCGGCCGGCCCGGACCTGCGGGCGCTGCGCCGCACCATGGTGCTGCACCTGATGCCCGGCGACCACGGCGAAACCGTGGCCACCCTCGGCCTGCAGTACGTCGAACCGGCCGGCCACTTCCAACGCGCCGACGACTGGTGGGCCTGGTGGCCGGCCA
>JBIOVW010000845.1:0-7898 GCA_044867945.1 Nakamurella sp.
ACACGGTCACCGCGCCCAACTGGGAGGCCAGCGAACCCAGCCCCAGCCCCATCAACACCATCGGAATGGTGACCACCGCGGCGTCCGCCTCCGGATCCATGCCGGCCACCAGGAATCCGATGCCGACGATCATGCAGAACAGGCCGACCCGGACCACCCGGCGCGGGTTCGCCCTTGGCCACAGCTTCGGGATGCCGACCGCTGCGACCAGCAGTGCAATGGACAGCGGCACCAACCGGACGCCGGTCTCCAGGGCCGTCATGCCGAGCACCACCGACAGGAACAGCGGGATCGCGAAGAACACCCCGGCCTGGATCATGAACTGGGCGAAGAACATCGACAGCCCACCGGACAGTTGCCGGACGCGGAGCATGCTGGTCCGGACCAGCGGCGGCAACCCCTTGGGGTCCGCGTCGTACCGAGCCTCGAGCCGGTGCTCCCAGCGCAGGAAGCCGAAGACCACCAGCAGGCCGGTGCCGATGAACCAGACCGTGTAGGACGCGCCGAACAGCGCCGGGGCGCCGGCCTTGGGGATCACCAGGCCCCACTCGCTGGACTTGAGGATGCCGTAGACGAACAACCCGAGCCCGACGACGGACAGCAATGAACCGAAATAGTCGATCCGGCTGGGCACCGCCGGTGTGTCCCGCAGCTTGCGCAGCGTGGCCAGGATGGCGATGGCGATGATCACCTCGCCGAAGAACACGTATCGCCAGGACAGGTAGGTGGTCATCGCGCCGCCGATCAAGGGGCCGGCGGCGACAGCGACCGCGGACGCGGCCGCGACCATGCCGTAGGCGCCGGCCCGCCGTTCCGGCGGGAAGTTCGCGGCGACCAGCGCGACGATGGCCGGCATGATCAGCGCGGCGCCGATGCCTTCCAGGAAGGACCAGCCGATCAGCAGCACAGTGAGGTTGGGGGCGAGGCCCGTGACGAACGAGCCGGCGGCGTAGATCACCATGCCGATGCCCATGGCCCGGCGCCGGCCCATGATCGAGCCGAGCTTGCCGCCGGTGATCATCAAGGTGGCCATCACCAGCGTGTACAGGGTTATCGCGGTCTGGATGCCGGTGATCGTGGTGCCCAGGTCGGCGGCCACGGTGGCCATCGACACGTTCATCACCGAGCTGTCCAGCGTCATCAGGAACTGGCTGGCGGCCAGCACGGCCAGCACCAGACCGGCACCGGACCGGGTGGCCGCGGGTGAGGATGTCGTCATCGGATCATCGTGGCAGGCGGGGCCTTGCGCGCAGCTGATCCGAATCGGGTGATTCGCCCGTACGCGCACACAGTGAAGGACCGGGTCCGCCCGATGCAGACCCGGTCCCTCCGGCGACGGCGCAGCCCCCGACTGCCGGGGTAATCCGCCGTGTTGCTACGTCAGCTGGCGTAGGAGCGCAGTACCTCGGACCGGTCACCGACGCGCAGCTTGGCCATCGAGTCGCGCTCGATCTGCCGCACCCGTTCCCGGGAGATGCCGAAGTACCGACCGATCTCGTCGAGTGTGCGCGGTCGGCCGTCGTCCAAGCCGTAGCGCAGCCGCACCACCGTCTGCTCCCGGTCGTCCAGGGTTCGCAGCACGCGGTTGATGTCGTCGTGCATGAATCCGGCGACCACCGCCGCCTCGGCCGAGGTGGACTCGCTGTCCTCGATGAAGTCGCCCAGCGGCGCCTCCTCGTCGGAGCCGACCGGCATGTCCAGGCTGACCGGGTCGCGGGCGTGGTCCAGCAGATCCGCGATCTTCTCCTCGGGGATGCCCGACTCGTGGGCCAGTTCCGCCATCGTCGCGTCCCGGCCGAGCTGCTGGTGCAGCTCCCGCTTGAGCCGGGACAGCTTGTTCACCTGCTCGACCAGGTGCACGGGCAGCCGGATGGTGCGCCCCTGGTCGGCCATGCCCCGGGAGATCGCCTGCCGGATCCACCAGGTGGCGTACGTGGAGAACTTGAAGCCCTTGGTGTAATCGAACTTCTCGACCGCCCGGATGAGCCCCAGGTTGCCCTCCTGAATCAGGTCGAGCAGCGGCATACCGCGCCCGGTGTACCGCTTGGCCAGGGAGACCACGAGGCGCAGGTTGGCCACCAGCAGATGGTTGCGGGCGCGGCCGCCGTCCCGGACCACCATCCTCAGGTCCTTGCGGCGCTGCGGGGACAGCTCGATTTCCGACTCAAGGACATGCGCGGCGAACACGCCCGCCTCGATGCGCTTGGCCAGCTCGACCTCCTGCTCGGCGGTCAGCAGCGCGGTCTTGCCGATCCCGTTCAGGTACACGCGGACGAGGTCCGCGGACGGTCCCTGGGCGTCCAGGTCCTCGTCGTGGCTGACGGGGCGGGTGGCCGTGGTGGTGCGGGGTGCGTTATCGGGGTCATAGGAAGGTGCGACCATGTGATGCCTCCTTCGTCACGTTCAGGTGGGTCGTTCGCTGCCGACCCACTGCTATTCGAACGTCTGTCAGCCCCGATTTAGTTCCCCGTGTGAAGTGAATCAATCACCGGGCACCCGGGCGGGGGCGACTGTGCGGTTTCGTGTGCAGTACCCAATCCCGACCGGCTGTGATCTCTCGTGTGCCGACCATGGGAACTGCATGGGAAAGCGACCGTCGGGGCCGACCCACTGTTCGTATCAGTACTTGGAGGACGCCCGTGGACCGTCCGGATCACGCGAATGGCGCGTAACGTGAGGTTCGTCACAGCCGGCGCCCTGGTAGTCCGGATCGCGGGATCAAACCTCGAGGATGACCGTGAACGGCCCGTCGTTGACGCTGGCCACCCGCATCATTGCGCCGAACCGGCCCGTGACCACCTCGGCGCCGCGCCGCCGCAGCTCGACCACCACCTCGTCGACCAGCGGCTCGGCCCGGTCCCGGGGGGCAGCCTGGTCCCAGGAGGGGCGACGACCCTTGTCGGTTCGGGCGTAAAGGGTGAACTGGCTGACGACCAGCAGCGGCGCGCCGGTGCCCGCGCAGGACAGGTCGCCGCGCAGGATCCGCAGCTCGTGCAGCTTGCCGGCCATCGCGCATGCGGTGGCGACCGTGTCCGTGTGGGTCACCCCGATCAGCGCCAGCAGCCCGGGCCGGTCGATCCGGCCCACCACCTCGGGTCGGCCCGGCGCGGCGGGGTCGGTGCCGCCGTCCGGTTCGGTGGAAGGGTCGGCTTCGACGGTCACGCTCGCGGACAGCACCCTGGTGGCAACGGCTCGCACACCGCAGATCGTGTCAGTGCTCGGGTGCGGGCGCCGGTTCAGGATTCGAGCGGCACCAGCAGCCCGCGGATGACGGCCACCCGCACCGACGGCAGGATCGCCTCCGTCAGCGCCCCGGTCGGCACTCCATGGGCGGACGCGAGCAGTTCGATCAGCAGCGCCAGCGGTGCGGCACCCGTGCATCCGGCCAGCAGCGCCTGGCCCCACTCGTCGAGTTGCAGTGTGGCGCCGGCCCCACCCTGCCGACGGGCCATCCGGAACACCACGTTCCACCCCTCGTGCCCGGGCAGGGCCCGCTGCTCCAGGATCACCTGGGCGGCCAGTTCGAACCTGGTCGCCAGCAGTTCCGCGTCGCCGGTGGACGCCACCCAGGCCCGGTTGTGCAGGAACGAGGTCACCTCCCCGCCGGTGATCTCCTCACCGGTGATCTCGTCCATGGTCACCGATGGATCGCCGAAATCGTTGCGGCGCAACGTGATCATGCCCATCCCGATTCCGCGGACGCGATGCGCGGCGAAGTAGTCCAGCCAGTCCTGGGCAAGCTGTTGCGCCGCGTCGCGGTCACCGCCGGACCTGCCGTCCTCGCCGGCGTCCGCCAGCCACAACCCGACGTACTCGGCCGGGTCGACGATCTCCCGTTGGACCACCCAGGCGTCGCAGCCGGCCGCGGCGACCCACCGGCCGACCCGGTCCCGCCAGTCGGCGTCCCCGACGACCAACCAGTTGGCCAGCAGCTGCGCGGTGCCGCCCGGCCGCAGGTGGGCGCGGGCGCCCTCGACGAGCGCCCGGCCGATGTCGTCACCGGGCAGACCCGAGTCGCGGTAGGTGAACCTGGTGGTTCCGTCACCGATGACGAACGGCGGGTTGGACACGATCAGGTCGAACTGCTCGTCGGCGACCGGCCGGTACAGCGACCCCTCGCGCAGCTCCCAGCGCTGACCGTTGAGCCGGGCGGTGGCAGCGGCCAGGGCCAGCGCCCGCGGGCTGACGTCGGTGGCGGTCACCGCATCGGAGTGCCCGGCCAGGTGCAGGGCCTGGATGCCGCAACCGGTGCCGAGGTCGAGCGCCTTCTCCACGGGATCGCGGACGACGGCCCGGGCCAGCGTGATGGACGCCGACCCAAGCCCCAGCACGTGGTCGGGACGGACCGGTCCCGGTCGAACATCCGAGTCCAGGTCCGAGACCAGCAGGAACTCGGTCTCGTCGGTGGCGTGCGGGCGGATGTCCAGACCGGCGCGGACCCGGTCGCCGTCGCGTTCCAGGACCCCCTGGGTCAGGGCCGCCGGCAGCCCGGTCGTCGGTAGCGCGCGGGCCGCGGCCGTCTCGTCGACGGTGGCGCCGAGCAGGAACAGCCGGATCAGGGTTGAGCGGGCGGAGCCGTCGCGGGTGGCCCGCAGCGCGGCGGCCGGCTCACCGCGGCCGAGGGCTCGGTGCGCGCCGGTGCCCAACAGCTCGGGCACGCCGGCCGTGTCGAAACCGGCCGTACGCAGATCGGCGCCCAGCCGGTCGATGACGGCAAGGTCGGTCAGCGGCAGGACGGGCGGTGCGGTCGCTGGGTTCACCCGCCCAGCTCACCATGAGCACCCCGCCGGCGGCGTTCGGGCCCGTGCCGGCCGCGGTCAGCCCTGCTGGGCGGCGAGCACGGCGCGGACCCGCCGGTCGTCGCGGGCCTGGTACCGCAGGGCGTACCCCGTCCCGCTGCCCGCCGGACCGTCGGCCGCCCGGATCATGTCGGCGTGCACGCCCCTGGCTCGCACCGCCTGGAGCAGGTCGAGCACCGCGTCCGGTTCGGCCAGTTCGATGCATACGGCGCTGCGCCGCCACCGCAGCTCGTCCACGATCCGGACCAGCACGAGCCCGGCCAGGGCGCCGGCGGCCGTCGCCGCCACCACCCGGCCGGGGCGAGGGTGGCCACCGGCGCCGATCAGAGCGGGGCAGAACCCGGCGACGGCGCCCGGGACGAGCACCGCCAGAGCGCCGGCCGCGGACAGCCGGACCTGTCGGAAGCCGATGGGCAGACCCACCCGCGGGCGCTCCGTCACCGGCTCCCGCGGTCGCGCGTCCCGGGTCAGCGCCGAACTGGAGGTCATGGCCCCAGGGTAGGTGCCGGGCCCGGATTCGACCATCGGTCGGCCGGGCAGAATGCAGACCATGACCGCCTCCGAGTTGTACCTGACCGGCGACGCCACCGCCGATGCGCTGCTGGCCTCCGACCCGAACGCCCTGTTGCTCGGCATGGTGCTGGACCAGCAGGTGCCGATGGAGAAGGCGTTCAGCGGGCCGGCGGTGATCGCCCGACGGATGGGCGGCCGGCTGGACGTGCAGGCGATCGCGGACGCCGATCAGGAGGGGTTCGCCGCGCTCTGCGCCGAGCGGCCGGCGATCCACCGCTTTCCGTCGGCCATGGCCAAGCGGATCCAGGCCACCTGCCGGGTGCTGGCGGACAGCTACGACGGTGACGCGGCCAACCTGTGGGCCGACGTGGCAGACGGCCGCGAGCTGCTCGGCCGCATCGCGGCGCTGCCGGGTTTCGGCGCGGCCAAGGCGCCGATCTTCCTCGCCCTGCTCGGCAAGCAGTACGGGGTGCAACCGGCGGGCTGGCGGGAAGCCGCCGGTGTGTACGGGGAGTCGGGTAGCCACCGGTCGGTGGCCGACGTCGTCGACCAGCCCTCGCTGGAGCTGGTCCGGGCGGCCAAGAAGGCGGCAAAGGCCGCAGCGAAAGCGGCGAGCGGGGGCTGATCCGGTTGCCGGTCGGCCCGGGAGGATTGCCGCCGCGCGCCGGTCGTCCGGGGCGTAGCGTGGGCGACGGGCAGCCTGGTGGCTGGCTTGACCCGCTGCGGTAGCGACGCCTCAATGGTCGGTGCGCGTCGCCCCGTCGACCTGGAAGCGGGGTGCACGCAATGACGTTCGGATCCCATTCGCCCCCGGGAGCGACACCGGGAGCGACACCGCCTGCCGGCGTCCGCGGGCCCCGCAAGGTGCAGGCCGCCGTCATCACCGCGGCCGAGCCGTCCTACGACGATCAGCTCCGGTCCCGACGCATCCGCTACACGATCATGATGAGCCTGCGCGTCCCGTGCCTGATCATCGCGGCCATGCTGTACCAGACTCCCTGGCTGGCCGTCACCGTGGCCCTTCTGTCGATTCCGCTGCCTTGGATGGCGGTGCTGATCGCGAACGACCGGCCGGCGAAGAAGCGGGGCCGCATGGCGCCGGTCACCATCAACCCGGAACGCGCCCTGCCGGCGGGTGTCCACGAGGTGGTGGACGGCGGCGCAGGCCCACAGTCGCGCTGAGCCGCCTCGTCGGCCATGACCAACGCCCAGGACATGCGGTAGGTCCCTTTCGCGACCGGGAAGCGGGCGCGGGTGGCCCGGCGACTGGCATCATGGCTGGTGCACCCGGCCACCGCGAATCGCGAGCGGCGCGAACCCACAGGAGCCACGATGTCGACCAGCACCACCACGAAGACCCTCGAAAAGCCGCTGGAGCGCTCGACCGACAACGACGACACGCCGAAGATGTTCCATTACGTGCGCAAGTCGAAGATCGCCGAGTCGGCGGTGATGGGCAACTTCGTCGTCGCGCTGTGCGGCGAGACATTCCCGGTGACGAGGTCGCCGAAGCCGAATTCGCCGGTCTGCCCGGACTGCAAGAAGATCTACGAATCGATGAAGGCCTGACGGTTCAGGGTCCGGCAGCTGCCTCGCCGCCCGCGGCGTCCCGGTGCGGGTCGTAGCGCTGCCACTTGCGCATCTCCCGTTTCGACAGTTTGGGCGGGTAGTACTCCAACATGGCGTTGTTGAACTGGGCGCCGATGATCACGGCCATCGACACGAAGTAGTAGAACAGCAGGAATGTGATCGGCGTGGCCAGCGCGCCGTAGGTCAGTCCGTGGGAGTACACGTACGACAGATAGAGCCGCAGCCCGAAGCTGGTCACGAAGAAGACGCCCGCCGCCAGGAACGCTCCCGGCACTCCGCGGTACCACGGATGCTTGTGCTTCGGTGCGACCTTGTACAGCAGGGTGAGCAGGAAGATCAGGCCCAGCGCCAACGACGGGTAGTAGGCCAGGTTCACGATGTCGGCCACCTGCTCCCGCCATGACTCGGGAAAGAGCTTGGGCAGGTATTCGGGGCCGATGGCCAGCAACGGCAGCATGACGATGCCCGCCAGCAGCGCGACCAGGTACAGGCCCAACGCGAAGAACCGCTCCGCCACCGGGTGCCGCACCTCGTGCTGGCCGTAGGCGATGGTGATCGACTCGACGAACGCGGACATCGCAGACGACCCGGCCCACAGGCTGATCAGCAGGCCGACCGACACCACATCCGCCTGACCCTGGCTCAGGATCGTCTCGACGGTGTTGCCGACCAGGTTGTCGGCAACCTCCTCGTTGAAGATCGCGTTGAGGAAGATGAGGATCTGCTCGCGGATCTGGTCGATGGTGCCGGCCGGGAAGTACCAGCTCACGAAGTAGCCGACCAGGCCGAGCAGCGCCAGCAGCAGCGGGGCGGTGGACAACGCGCACCAGAAGGCGGCCTGCGAACTCAGCCCGAACAGGGAATCGGCCCACGCCTTGGACAGGGTCCGACCCATCACCTTGCGCCAGCGGTGCCGCACCCTTGGCGGCGCGACGGGCAGCGGGCCGGTGCCCTGCCGGAACCACGGGATCGTGTGCTGGGCGTCCTCGGACGCCG
>JBIOVW010000846.1:0-4887 GCA_044867945.1 Nakamurella sp.
GGGCGGGCGGTGGTCATGATCGCCGCCGCCAGCACGACCCCGATGCCGATCAGGCCCACCTGATCGAAGGTGCGGAAGGTGACCCCTTCGTTCACGTCCTTGAGCAGCAGACCGGCCAGTACCGACACCCCGACCACCACGAAAGCCGCGATGCCGGCCAGGATGATCATCTTCCGCGGTCGTACCTGGTAGATCACCGGTGCCGGCCGGTCCGCCGGCTCCCTCGCCGGTGGACCGTTGCCCGTGCTCATCGCCCGTCCGCCCGTCACCGGTGCCCGGCGGCCGGCGCGAACCCCATCCGACCTCCGGAGCCACGCAAGCCCCGCAGCACGAGGGCGGTGGCCAGCGCGGCGGACATCGACTCGGCGCCCTTGTCCTCCGTCGCCCCCGGACCGCCGGCCCGGTCGATCGCCTGCTCGATCGTGTTGCAGGTCAGCACGCCGTTCCCGACGGGCACACCCGAATCCAACGCGACCCGGGTCAGACCGGACGTCACCGAGTCGCAGACGTACTCGAAGTGCGGTGTGCTGCCGCGGATCACCACGCCGAGCGCGCACACCGCGTCGTGGCCGGTGGCCAGCGCCTGCGCCACCACCGGGATCTCGATGGCCCCCGGGACCCGCACCACGGTGGGGGTGGTGGCGCCGGCCCGGGCGGCCAGCCACACCGCACGCTCCAGCAGCGTGTCGGTGATCTCGCCGTGCCAGGACGTCGCCACCACGCCGACCCGCAGCCCGGCGGCGTCGGGGATCTCCAGTTCGGGGCGACCGTCGCCGCTCATCTCGTCATACCTCCGTCAGCCGCTGTATTGAACCCCCCGCCCGCCCTACCCGCCCGCCCGCCCCGTCCTGCGCTGCCCGCCCTGCCCACTCGCCGGTCCGGTGTCAAGCGTGCCCCTCGCCGTACAGGGCGTCCAGGCCGTCGATCTCGTGCCCCATCCGGTCCCGCTTGGTGGTCAGGTACCGCAGGTTCTCCGGGTTGGCGTGCACCGGCAACGCCACCCGCCCGACGATGGACAGCCCGTAACCCTCCAGGCCGGCCCGCTTGGCCGGGTTGTTGGTGAGCAGCCGCATGGACCTGACACCCAGGTCGGCCAGCACCTGCGCGCCGGTGCCGTACTCGCGGGCGTCCGCGGGCAGGCCCAGCTGCAGGTTGGCGTCCACGGTGTCGACCCCGGTGTCCTGCAGCTCGTAGGCGCGCAGCTTCTCCAGCAGACCGATCCCCCGACCCTCGTGCCCGCGGATGTACAGCACGACGCCCCGACCCTCGCCGGCCACCGCGTGCAGCGCGGCATGCAATTGCGGGCCGCAGTCGCAGCGCAGGGAACCGAGGACGTCACCGGTCAGGCATTCGGAGTGCACCCGGACCAGGACGTCCTGGCCGTCGCCGATGTCCCCGGCGACCAGTGCGATCAGCTCCCGATTGGTAACGGTGCTGAGGTAGCCGACCGCGTTGAACTCGCCCTGCGGCAGCGGCAGCCGCGCGGTCGCGACCCGGCGGATCTGCACCTCCCGCGACCGCCGGTACGCGATGAGGTCCGCGATGGAGATCAGCGCGAGCCGGTGCCGGCGGGCGAACACCTGCAGGTCCGGCAGCCGAGCCATCGACCCGTCGTCCTTGACGAGTTCGCACAGCGCGCCCGCGGGCGACAGGCCGGCCAGCTCGGCCAGGTCGACGCCGGCCTCGGTGTGCCCGGGCCGGACCAGCACACCCCCGTCCCGGGCGCGCAGCGGGAACACGTGACCCGGCCGGGACAGATCGTCCTGGGTCGCCGCGGGATCGGCCAGCACGCGGACCGTGTGCGCCCGCTCGGCCGCCGAGATGCCGGTCGTCACACCCTCCTTCGCGTCGACGCTGACGGTGAAGGCGGTGGACTTGCGGTCCTGGTTCATCCGGTACATCGGTGGCAGGTCGAGCCGGTCACAGGCCTCGCCGGTCAGCCCGACACAGACCACGCCGGAGGAGTAGCGGATGGTGAACGCCATCAATTCGGGGGTGGCGAGTTCGGCGGCGAAGATGAGGTCGCCCTCGTTCTCCCGGTCCTCGTCGTCGACCACGACGACGGCGCGTCCGGCGGCGATCTCGGCCACCGCGAAGTCGATGGTGTCGAAGCCGGTCTCGGTTCTGGGCCGATCAGGATCCCAGTGCCGCGGCGGGGTCAGGTCGGCGTCGTCGAACGGGATCCCGGCGTAGCCGACGATCTCACCCGCGTCCGTGCCGCGGGGTACGCGCGGGGACGGCGGCGCATCGCCGACGTCGCCGACCGGGATTCCGGCGTAGCCGAGATCGCGATCGGAGGACGCGGATCCGGGCGCCGTACTCGTCATGCTGTCTCCCGATTTCCTGGGTCCGCCGTGTTTCCTGGGTGCGTCGTGGCAGTGCCCACCGCAAGCAGCCGTTCGGCGTACTTGGCCATGACGTCGACCTCCAGGTTCACCACCGTGCCCACCCGGGCCGCACCGAGGGTGGTCGCCGTACGGGTCTCCGGGATGATCCCGATGCCGAACTCCACCGCATCGGGCCGATCGGCGACGTCGATGACGGTCAGCGAGATACCGTCGACCGCGACGGATCCCTTCGCCGCCAGGTACCGCGCGATGTCCGCGCCGGCCCGGATGCGGATCTCGTCATAGGCCGGATGTTCGGCGCGCTGCACGACGGTCCCGGTGCCGTCCACATGCCCCTGCACGATGTGCCCGCCCAACCGGGTGGTCGGGGTGACGGACCGCTCGAGGTTCACCTCGTCGCCCGGAGCCAGCGCGCCGATGGTGGACCGGCGCAGCGTCTCGGCCATCACGTCGACGGTGAAGCGATGGCCGTCGCGCTCGACGACCGTCAGGCACACCCCGGAGACCGCTATGGAGTCGCCGTGGCCGACGTCCGAGGTGACCGTGGGACCGTGCACGACCAGCCGGGCCGACCCGCCGTCCGCCGGGTCGCGGTGCACGGCGACGATCCGACCGCGCTCCTCGACGATGCCGGTGAACATCCGATTCCCTCCGCCCTCGGCCGTTGCGTTGCCTCGTCCATCCTCCACCATCGCCCGCCGGGGCCGACGGGACGACGATCAGAGGCCGGCGCGCGCCTTCTCCGCGGCGATCCGCAGCCGGGCGACCGCGAGGGCGGGGTCGGCGGCGGAATACACGGCCGACCCCGCGACGAAGCAGTCCGCGCCGGCCGCGGCGGCCTGTTCGATGGTGTCCGCGGCGATGCCGCCGTCCACCTCGACCACGACGGACAGGTGCCCCGTGTCCACCAGCTTCCGGGCCGTGCGCACCTTGCCCATCATGTCGGCCATGAAGGACTGGCCACCGAAACCGGGCTCGACGGTCATCACCAGCAGGGTGTCGTAGTGCTTGAGCACCTCGATCCAGTCCTCCAGCGGGGTTCCGGGCTTGACGGAGAGCCCGGCCCTGGCCCCGGCCGCCCGGATGTCCGCCGCGGTCGCCACCGGGTCGTCGACCGCCTCCGCGTGCACGGTCACGTTGTACGCACCGGCCTCGGCGTACCCGACGGCCCAGCGGTCCGGGTTCTCGATCATCAGATGGCAGTCCAGCGGCAGGTCGGTGACCTGCTTGATGGATTGGACCACCGGTAGCCCGATGGTCAGGTTGGGCACGAAGTGGTTGTCCATGACGTCGACGTGCAGCCAGTCGGCACCCGCGACCGCGGCGATCTCGTCGGCGAGGTGGGTGAAGTCGGCGTTGAGGATGCTCGGCGCGATCAGGACCGTCACCAGGGGAGCGTATCGGCCCGACGGATCCGCACGACGGCCGCGTCCCGCTCCCCGAATCGGGCGACAAGTTCGCTCGTTCGGTCGAGCAGAACGCGAGGCCGCGCTCACAGCACGCCCCTGCCGGCGTGCCGTTCAGCGGGCCGATCCGCCGCCAGCGACGTCCGTACACCTGCTCGGTTCGCCCCGCCGAGCTGCACCGATCATGGTCCGCCAGGCGGGTTGCCTCAAGATCAACACGGGTTTGCTCACACCCCGGGACCCGGGAAAACGCGGTTCCCATTGGGCAGAATGGATTTCGTGCCGCAAATCCCGCGGCATGGGGTGAGACCCGGATCATCGGGTCCGCGAATCCAATGATGAATCACAGTGAATGTTCGGAAGGAGCCATATCGATGAGCAAGAACGACGAACTGACGAAGGTGTACAAGTGGGGCGCCCTGACCGGCTTCGCGGCCATTGCGGTGGCCACCGTCGCGGCCGTGGTGGGCCAGGCCGCCGGCCTCTGACGGGCATTTCCCGTCAATGGTCGATGATGCGCAGGCGGAACGCCGAATCCGGCGTGGGTTCGGCGTTCGGGCCCGCATCATTGACACCCAAGGCGTTCGATCGGTCCGGCATGGACCGATCGGACGCCTTTCTTCATTTCCCGGGTGCTGTGCGCGACTCTGCCGCGGGCAGTCGGTGTGCTCAATCACTTCGTGCCGGTGAATGGCACATCACGTGGCGCGGGCCGGTCAGCTGTGGCGGCGCAACAGGGCCAGGAACATGCCGTCGGTGCCGTGCCGATGCGGCCAGAGTTGGACCGTCGGCCCGGCACCGAGGTCGGGGACGCCGGGCAGGAACGGCCTGGCATCGATCGGCTGGAGGCGCTCCGGTCGCCGTCCGACCACTCCGAGAGTCTCGGCCAGGTGCGGCGAGCAGGTGACGTAGGCGACCAGGCCGCCGGGTCTGACGTGGTCGGCCGCCGCGGAGAGCAGCTCCTGTTGCAGCCGGACGAGATCGGGGACGTCGGACGGACTGCGGCGCCAGCGTGACTCCGGACGCCGGCGCAACGCCCCCAACCCGGTGCACGGCGCGTCCAGCAGCACCCGGTCGTAGGCGCCCTCGGCGAGGCCGGAGTCGCGGCCGTCGGCCGTGAGCACGGTGACCGG
>JBIOVW010000847.1:0-2511 GCA_044867945.1 Nakamurella sp.
AATTCTGCGCACCAACGATCCCGTACTGATGTCCTACGCCCGCAGTCTGCTGATCGACGCCGGAATCGAGTCGGTGGAATACGACAGCCACATCGCGAACCTGGAGGGTGGGGTCAGCGGCATCCCATGCCGCCTCATGGTGATCGACGCCGACATCGACCGAGCGCGCTCCACACTGGCCGATTCGAAACTCGTCTGACGTTCCCCGAAGTCGGTCCTCACCGTCCAATGAGCCACATCACAGTCGTCGCCTTCCTCGCCAGGACGTGCATTTCCGGCTCGCAGACCCTCGCATCGTTGATGGAAGGGATGACCCGATGACTCATCACATCGGCCCCGCCGATCACACTCCGGGCGCAGCACGGCCGACGAAACCCGAGCACAACAGATACGCGATCAGCCTGGCCGCCCTGGTCGCCAGCGTCCAGGTTCCGGTTGCCAACCAAGTAGAGGAACAGCCCGCGGCACCGGCCCACGACTATTCGATCGGGTTCGACACAACAGGGAACGACGGAGACGGCCAGGGAGACGCTCGGGGCTACTGACATACTCCGGAGACCATCAGGGCATGGAAATTGGCCCACCAAATGAGCCAGCGCACGGCGCACGAAGACCCACGAAGACCTGTTCCCAGTCAATCGAGTCGGTGTTCCGGGTGCGGAGATGCCGAAGCCGGCCGCCAGCTCCCACCGGCGGAGGGGCGCGCCGCTGGCCCTTCGTGAGCTGGAGGCCGGCGATCGGCGGGCTCGACCGCCCAGGGGGCATGGTGGCAGCCGACCCGATTGGCATCCGGTGTCAGGTGAATGGCACCGGGGCGTCGCGCAGGCCGCGGAGCGCAGCGGCGAGTCGCCTGGTGGGATCGGTCGGAGTGATCAGGCAGTGGGTGAAGTAGGCATCGTCGCCGGTGATCGCGGCCGGACCGGTGATCAGGACCCAGCCGCCGGTCGGATCGGGTCGGGCCGGTATCACCTGGATGGTCAGGTCGCCGCGGTCGAACGCGGCCGGCGAGCCGAGCATTGCGATCGCGTCCCGTCGGCAGGCTTGCTGCACCGATTCCGGTGCGGCGGTCCGGTCGCCGGCCCCGAAGCCGACGAGTTCGAAGCGGTGCGGCGACCCGCAGTTGCCGATGAACAGGATGTCCGGGTCATCCATGCAGACCGCGAACAGTCGGCTGTCCGTCGGCCGCTGCCACGCCCCCTGCAGCGAATAGTCCACGGTGGTCGGCGCCGCGACGTCGATGGAGATCGGCAGATACACCAGGCAGGCCGACCAGTCCTGACCGGCGGCGCGTTGCCGCTCGTCGGGTCCGACCAGCAAAGGCCAGACCTGCGCGGCGGGCCCGGCCGGCAAGCCCGGTCGAGGTGCAGCATTGATGCCCAGGTAGCGGTAGGCCTGCTCCAGGCACTCCTCGAACGCACCCTGTGGGATCTGGATAGACGGACGGTAGCCGGCGCCGACCTCCACCACCTCACCGAACCGGGGCCCCGCGCAGCTGCCGATGGGCAGCGACCGCAGCGGAGCGATGAAGGCTTGCCCGTTACCGGGCAGGGTGTGCTGATTCCCGGTGACACAGTCCCCGACCCGGGGCGGGGCTGTCACGGGCGCAGCGACCGGGTCGCCGGGCACCACCCGGCCGCGGACCCCGACCAGCACTCCCAGCAGGAGCAGCAGCCCGGCCAGCACCGCTATCCCCACGGCTCGGCGGAACCGATCGCGGCCATCACCGATCCGGGCGGCAGGGCCGCCCGGTGTCAGGTCCAGCATCGCGCACCACCCGTCGAGCAACCGCGCCGCGTCGAACGGGGGTGCTCGACCCGGCGTCCGTTCCGGTGGTCGGGGACCACAGCGGGCAGCCGTCCACCAGGCGCGTGCCCGTTGTCGGCTCTGAGCATCCCCGGGCTGATCAACGCGATCAGCACGACCACGACAACTTGCACCCAGATCGAGCCCATTTCGTTCCTCCTCACCGACTCGGCGCCGGCATCACACCGGTGGTCAGATCCCGGCGACCCCTCCGGATCACCGGTCTCCCCGGAAACACTTGCCGCTGAACAGCAGTGGTCAGTCCACGGCCAGGTCCGCCCCCACCCCGAGAAGGTCGCACGGTTCGCCGGTCTCGTGGCGGTCCTTCCCAAAGCGCTCACACTCCCCGAATCGCTGCTCCTTGCTCGACCGACCGCGGTCCTTGGCGAGTGATCGTTACGGTGAGAACCGTGGACTACGGCAACTATGTGCGGCAGCTCGACCGGGACATCCGTGCGATGGTCGCGGCCCTGGTGGACGTCGACCTCTCGACTGGGGTGCCGTCCTGCCCGGGGTGGTCGTTGAAGGACCTGGCCGTGCATCTGGCGGAGGGTTACCAGCACAAGATCGAGGCCATTCGACATGCTGCGCGTCCCGACCCGTGGCCTCCGGATCCGCCGGGCGGTGTCTGGGCTGCCCCGGTCCTGGAGTTCCTCGAAGCGAGTGGCGAGGCTCTATTGGCCGAATTGCGGCGCCGGGATCCCCGCG
>JBIOVW010000848.1:0-2199 GCA_044867945.1 Nakamurella sp.
CACACTCGAGCGGTCGCGCCCCGTCCCACCAGCTCGACGAGCCGGTAACGCCCAGCCACCAGCACACCAGTGGCCGGATCTGCGTCGCGGACTGCCCGTGGCGGTGAGGCGCGGCAGCGTGCACGACCCGGTGGACCGGGGCAGCCCGCCATCACGCCGGCACCGCTTCGATCACAACGGGAGCCCTGCGCCCGTCCCGAATCGGAAGGGCAACCACGAGCAGAGGACGAAAGCTCAGCCATGCCGGGGAGCGTATGGACTCGGCGGGTCCTCGCGACCTGACGCCAGCACCCCTCCTTCCCCCGGGACAGCACCACCGCCCTCTTGCTGGCCCCCTTCGGGTCAGTGTTGACCGAGTACCGGCCTCCGCCTTTCATGGCGATCTTGAGGTAGGTGTGTCGTAGTAGAGAAAAGTGCCCCTGAGCTGGGAGAATGCGGTTGTTGAGGTCGCGGAACACCCAGAACCAGGAGCACTTTTCAGGTGCACGATAGCGCGTGGTGGTCGAAGGATCTGACCGTGGAAGTCGACGGACACGGAGTCGTGTCCCACACCGGGTCGGCGGTGCTGCGCCTGATCGCGGACAACACCGGCCTGACTGGTGGCCTGTCGCGGGCACTTGCCCGGCACGGGTTCACCCCCGTCCACGACCGCGGCCGGGTCCTCGGCGATCTGGCGGTGTGCATCGCCGACGGCGGGCGGGTCCTGTCGGACCTGGCTGCGCTGCGGGATCAACCCGAGCTCTACGGTCCGGTCGCCTCCGACCCCACCGCGTGGCGCACGCTGGAGGCCATCGGTGAGAAGCAACGCCAGCACATCGCCGCAGCCCGGGCCCGGGTCCGCCGCCGCGTCTGGGCCTTGATCGTCGACCGGCACGGTGCGGTCTCGCCGTCGAAGGTCGCCGATGTCGATCTCGGGAAGACGGTCGTGATCCGCATGGACGCCACGATCCAGATCGCCCACTCCGACAAGGAAGGCGCGGCCGGCACGTTCAAGGGCACCTACGGACATCACCCGCTCGCCGCGTGGTGCGACAACACCGGCGAAGCGTTGGCGCTGCTGCTGCGGCCCGGGAACGCCGGCTCCAACACCGCCAGTGACCACATCACGGTGCTGGGCGAGGCGATCGCGCAGATCCCCGACCCGCACCGGCGTGACCTGCTGATCACCGTCGACGGTGCCGGTGCCACCCTCGATCTCATCAAGCACATCACCGGGCTCAACAGCGTGCACGGCCGGCGGGTGCACTACTCGGTCGGGTTCGACCTCGACCACCGCGCCCGCACCGCCATCGGCCACGTCCGCGAGGATGACTGGCAGCACGTGTGGGACCGCGACGGCACGCCCCGCGACCTCGACGGCGAACACGGCGCCGGAGTGGTCGAGCTGACCGGGCTGCTGCGCACCAGCGTTGGCGGGGACAACCTGGAGAACTGGCCGGCCGACATGCGGATCCTGTGCCGCCGCGAGCGCCCCTCGGCCGGCGCGCAGCTGTGCGCCCTGGAAGAGGCCGACGGCTGGCGCTACCAGCTCGTGGCCACCAACACCGGTGGCCGGCAGTTGGACTTCCTCGAAGCCCGCCACCGCGCCCATGCCCGCGTCGAAGACCGCGTCCGCACCGGCAAGGCCAGCGGCCTAGACCACCTGCCCTCGACCTCGATGGCGATCAACGCCGCCTGGTGCGTCGCCGCCATGATCGCCACCGACCTGCTGCGCTGGTTCACCCTGCTCTGCCTGGACCCCGCGACGGCCAACACCGAGCCCAAGACGCTGCGCTACCGACTGCTGCACACCGCCGCCCGGATCGTCCGCGGCCAACGCAAACGGAAGATCAAAATCCCGGAGACCTGGCCCTGGGCCAACGAGCTCGCGGCCGCGTTCGTCCTCGCCTTCGCCCTCACCCCAACCTGACCCGGCGTGCCCGCCCGCTCGCCCCCGCCCCAAGGAAAACCTCCCGGCCCATGGAACCGGCGCCACCGACGCGACCGTCGGCCACCCGACCACGAGCACCACTCGACCCGAAGATCAACAGCGGAGGTGAAGATCACCAACAGCGAACCCCGAGGCAGACCTACGCACTCCGTGAATGATCAAGGCCAGTCGTTAACACCGCCGAATTCCGGTGGGAAGTCGCCGGGGAATCCGGCTACTCGAGGCGAGACTGCCACTGAGCCGAGGATTACGACGTGCGGTGCCGTTCA
>JBIOVW010000849.1:0-2260 GCA_044867945.1 Nakamurella sp.
GCTGGGTGGAACGCTCCTGCTCCCGCGACCGCTTCTGATGCGAGCCGCGCGGGTCGGGAACGGCCCCGCCGAGATCGCCGACACGTATGACGTAACAGTGGAAATGGCGCGGTTCCGCTACAACACCACCGGAGTGGCGAAGCAGGCGCAGCGCCGGTCCGGGTAAGGAGTTCGACCCGAAGCTGTCCGGTGACACCGTCGGCGGACCATAGTGGACGGACACGCTCGCGTGGTTCCCGAAGTGGTCCACGAACTGCTGCACAGCGGAACCACGAGTACGGGATCCAGCGCCGGTTGTGCCTGCCGCTACCCAGCGTGCCGCGCACGGGCAGGGCAGCGTGCCGACTACGGATCTGTGAGTGTTGTTGCGGTGCTCCCGGGTGGAGGACCACCAGGCTTGGTGCCGGTGCCCCGATGTGACTCACTACGGATCCGGCCGCTGCGGCGTGCCCTTCTTCTGACCTGTCCGTCGGGGTGCCGGCACCGGCCTGGCCCACCAGTTGGCCTGATCAGAAGCCTGTCCGCTCCCGCGTGGGGCGTGACCCGTCACAGATATGCCGCTCGGTGACTCCTACCCAGGCCGGTGCCGATCTTTCGACCCGCTCCCCGCTGGAAGGACCAGGCCGGTGCCCATGCTGGCAGAGGTTGTCGATGCCGTCGTCGGGGTCGACACCCACCGCGATACCCACGAAGTCGAGATCGCCTCCCCGAACGGTGTTCCGATCGCACGATGCTCGATCCGCAATGACAGCACCGGCTACGCCCAGCTGCTGGCCTGGATCGTCGACCACACCCCCGGCCCGCGGCTGGTCGCCTCGATCGAGGGCAGCCGCAGCTACGGCGTCGGGCTGTCCCGCGCGCTGACCGCGGCCGGCCTACCGGTCCTCGAGTCTGAGCAACCGCCGCGCAGCGCACGACACGGCAAGGGCAAGTCCGACGCGATCGACGCGCACCTGGCCGTGCTGTCCGCGCTGCGCCTGGACGCCACCCACCTACCGGCACCGCGGGTCGATGGCGACCGCGAGGCGCTGCGGATCCTGCTCGGCGCCCGCCACGACCTGACCGTCGCCGCCACCGCGCAGACTAACCGGCTGCGCGCGCTGCTGCTCGGCAGCGACAACGACGCCGACCGCGATCTGGCCCGGGGCGCCTTGTCCGACGCCGTGTTGACCGAGCTGGCCGACCGACAGCCCCGCGCCGGCGCCACTCGTGAGCAGGCGGTGCGACACGGTGAGATCCGCCGACTCGCGCTGGCCATACGCGATGGCGGACGCGCGCTGAAGGAGAACCGGGCTCAGCTGCAGGCCGTCGTCGAGGACCTGGCGCCCGGGCTGACCGACCGGCGCGGGATCGGCCCGGTCACCGCCGCCCAGGTCATCGTCGGCTTCTCCCACGTCGGCCGGTGCCGCAACGACGCCGCGTTCGCCGCGCTGTCGGGCACCAGCCCACTGGAGGCCAGCAGCGGCCGCACCGTGCGACACCGGCTCAACCGTGGCGGCGATCGAGCGCTCAACAGCGCGCTGCACACCATCGCCATGGTCCGCATGCGGTGCTGCCCGAGAACCAAGGCTTACGTCGCCCGCCGCACCGCCGAGGGCAAGACTACTCGCGAGATCCGCCGCTGCCTCAAGCGCTACATCGCCCGCGAGCTCCACCGAGCCCTCACTGCAACGATGGCGGCCGGGACGGCTTCGGATTCTCCGGCTTGACAAATATAGAAGCGTCAGAAGGTCAGGGGTCGAATCCCTTCGGCGCACAAACAGAGCCGGGTTTGGCTGTCGTCTGGATGACGTCAACGGGGTGCTCGACGGCATTCCGACCTAGAGCGTGACGACCTCCTGGCGGCGGTGGGACGGCTCGGCGCCCTACACTCGCGCGGTGTTCTTCGTCTTCGGCCTCGGCACAAAACAGCAGCACCTCGGCCCGGGGGAGACTCGAACCTGCCCGCGTTGCCACAACACCACGCAGCAGACGCGGATCCGGGAGTTCAGGCAGTTCACCGTGTTCTTCGTTCCGGTCGCGCGGTGGAAACGTCGGCTGTTCGAGGCCTGCAGCATCTGCGGTGCGACCGTCGAGGTCTGACCCGAATCCGCTGAGCCGACCTTCGAGCTCATCGGCTCGGGCCGGGTCGTCGAGGTTCTGGCAGCGGGCGACGAGGTCGTGTGCTTCGTCGGGTTCACCGGCGAGTACGTCGGCTGCTACACCGAGAGCAGCACCGTGACCTGACGCGCCGCATCGGTGAGCATCGTCGCCAGTGTCT
>JBIOVW010000850.1:0-6433 GCA_044867945.1 Nakamurella sp.
GGTGGCGAGCTGGGCGGGCGTGATCGGCAGCTCGTCCAGCCCCGTTCCGCGGGCGTTGGCCTGCTGTCCCAGGTAGGAGGTCCACCAGCGCCGCGCATCGGCGGCCGGCGCGCCGGCCGCAACGGTGGCCGCGACCAGCTCGACCGCGTCGGCGGCGACCAGGTCCCGCATCTCCAGGTCGGCGAAGCCCCATTCGGCCTGCAGGCGGGCGCGACGCAACCACGGCAGTTCCGGCAGCTGCGCCCGGATCCGCTCCACCCACTCGGATTCCGGGGCCAGCGGAACCAGGTCCGGCTCGGGGAAATAGCGGTAGTCCTCGGCGGTCTCCTTCGACCGCCCCGACGACGTGGTCCCGGACGACTCGTCGAAGTGCCGGGTCTCCTGGATGACCCGGCCACCACCAACCAGAACCGCCGCCTGACGGGTGATCTCGTACCGTACGGCCCGTTCCACGGAGCGTAGCGAGTTGACGTTCTTGGTCTCGGTGCGGGTGCCCATCACCGGATTGCCGGCCGGCGTCAAGGAGACATTGGCGTCGCACCGCAGGGACCCCTGGTCCATCCGGACGTCCGACACACCAAGGGATTTCAGCAGGTCCCGCAGCGCGGTCACGTATGCCCTGGCCACCTGCGGGGCCGAGGCCTTCGTCCCGACAATGGGTTTGGTTACGATCTCGACAAGTGGCACCCCGGCCCGGTTGTAGTCCAGCAGCGAGTACTCGGCGCCGTGAATGCGCCCCGTCGCACCGCCGACGTGCGTGGACTTGCCGGTGTCCTCCTCCATGTGGGCACGCTCGATCTCCACCCGGACCGTCCGGCCGTCGACATCGACGTCCAGATGGCCGTTGGACGCGATCGGGTCGTCGTACTGCGAGGTCTGAAAGTTCTTGGGCATGTCCGGATAGAAGTAGTTCTTCCGGGCGAACTGACACCAGGGTGCGATGGTGCAGTTCAGCGCCAGGCCGATCCGGATCGCGTACTCCACCGCGGCGCGGTTGATCGTCGGCATCGCCCCCGGCAGGGCCAGGCAGACCGGGCAGACCTGGGTGTTCGGCGGCGCGCCGAACTCGGTGGGGCAGGCGCAGAACATCTTGGTCGCGGTGCCGAGTTCGACGTGCACCTCCAGCCCGAGGACCGGGTCGAAACGCTCGATGGCGTCGTCGTAGTCGAGCAGGTTTGGGCCGGTCATCAGGCTCGTCATCTCCCAGTCACCTCCAGTTCCGGAACGCTGTCCGGGACAGACGCGGAATACTGCGCCACATAGGCGCTCTCGAACGCCGCGGCGACCCGGTAGATCCGTTCCTCGCCGAGCGCCGGACCCATGATCTGCAGCCCCACCGGCAGCCCGGTGTCCGAGGCGATGCCGCTGGGCACGCTCATCGCCGGGATCCCGGCCAGCGAGCCGGGAATCGTGGCCAGGTCGTTGAGATACATGGCCATCGGATCGTTCACCTTCTCCCCGATTCCGAACGCGGTCACCGGCGAGGCCGGGGAGATCAGCACATCCGCCGCGGTGAAGGCGTTCTCGAAATCCCGCCGGATCAGTGTGCGGACCTTTTGCGCGGACCCGTAGAAGGCATCGTAGTAGCCGGCCGACAGCGCGTAGGTGCCCAGGATGATCCGCCGCTTCACCTCGGCGCCGAAGCCCTTGCCGCGGGTCGCCGACATCACCTCTTCGGCCGAGGCGACCCCGTTGTCACCGACCCGCAGGCCGTAGCGCATCGCGTCGAACCGGGCGAGGTTGGACGAGCACTCGCTGGGCAGGATCAGGTAGTAGGCGGCCAGCCCGTACCGGAAGTGCGGGCAGTCCACCTCGACGATCTCGGCGCCGGCCGCGGTCAGGGTCCGCACCGCGGCGTCGAACGACTCGAGAACGCCCGCCTGGTATCCCTCCCCGCGAAGCTGATCGACCACGCCGATCCGCATTCCGGCGACCCCGTCGAGCTGACCGCGGCGCACCGCGTCGACCACCGACGGCACCGGGGTATTGATGGAGGTCGAGTCGCGCGGGTCCCAACCGGCGATCACCTCGTGCAGCAGCGCGGTGTCCAGCACGGTGCGGGCGCACGGCCCGACCTGATCCAGCGAGGACGCCAGGGCAATCACCCCGAACCGGGACACGCCACCGTAGGTGGGCTTGGTGCCGACCGTGCCGGTGACCGCGGCCGGCTGCCGGATGGAGCCGCCGGTGTCCGTTCCGATGGCCAGCGGCGCCTCGAACGCGGCCAACGCGGCCGCGGAGCCGCCGCCGGAACCGCCGGGGATCCGGGTCAGGTCCCACGGGTTGCGGCTCGGGCCGTAGGCGGAGTTCTCGGTGGACGAGCCCATGGCGAACTCATCCAGGTTGGTCTTGCCCAGGATGACCAACCCCGCGTCCAGCAGCCGGGTGGTGACGGTGGCGTCGTACGGCGGCAGCCAGCCCTCGAGGATCCTCGAGCCGGCGGTGGTGGGCACGCCCTGCTGTACGACGATGTCCTTGAGGGCCAGCGGCACCCCGGCCAGCGGCGAGTCGGGCGCACCGTTGTCGGCGACGGCCCGGTCGACGGCATCGGCCTGCTCCAGGGCGCGGTCCGCCGACACGTGCAGGAAAGCGTGCACGGCACCATCGACGGCCGCGATCCGGTCCAGGTGGGCCTGGGTGACCTCGCGGGAACTCACCTCGCCGCCCGCGATGGCGTCGGCCAGGGCGGCCGCCGTCATCCGGGTGAGCTCCCCCGTCACTGCTCGTCCCCCAGGATCTGCGGAACCCGGAACCGGCCGTCCTCGGCCGCCGGCGCGCACGCCAGCGCGGCCTCCCGGGTCAGGCCCGGCCGGACGACGTCGTCGCGGTAGACGTTGGACAGCGGCACGGCATGGCTGGTCGGCTCGACGCCGGGTGTGTCGGCAACCGAACTCACCGTGGCCACCGAGTCCAGAATCACCGACAGCTGGCCGACGTAGGTGTCCAGCTCCTGCTCGGTCAGCTCCAGTCGGGCGAGATGTGCGAGGTGCGCGACATCGTCCCTGGTCAAGGTGGGTCTGGTCACGGGACTCCCGGATGCAGGTGAGTGCGGTCGAAAGGGCGCCCCGATCCTAGTCGCCGGCCGCCGGGGCAACGCGCGGCCCGCTCGACGCACGTCCGTGATCTGCCGGAAACGCGATTCCGTGACAATGGGCTCCGAGAACCGATACCGACCAGACCCCGACCTGGAAGCGAGCGAATCGACATGTCGTTTGTTCTTCGCGTTGTCCTGCCGGACAGGCCCGGCACGCTAGGGGCGGTGGCCACCGCGTTGGGCGAGGTCGGGGCGGACATCCTGGCGATGGACGTGGTCGAGCGCTCACCGGATCTGGCGGTCGACGACATCGTGGTGGCGTTGCCGACGGGCCGGCAGCCGGACTTGCTGATCACCGCCGCCGAGCGCGTCCAGGGGGTGCACGTCGAATCGGTGCGGCCGGACCCGGGGGTGGCCGCCCGGCACAAGGAGTGGGAGCTGGTCGAGGCGATCGCCGCCGACCCGACGCAGGCGGTGCACACCCTCGCGCGGATGCTGCCGCTGGTGCTGCGCGCCGGCTGGGCGATGGTGGTCCGGACGCCGGCCAACGGCGGGCCGGGTTCGGTGGAGCTGCTGGCCGGCGGCGGCGGGGTGCCCGACCTGAGCACACTGACACCCGGCTGGGCGCCCATCGACAAGGCGGTCGTGCTCGATCCGGAGGCGCCGTGGGTGCCGGAGGACTGGAAGACGGTCGGCACCGAGATGGCCGCCGCGCCGTTGTGGGACCCCGAGACGACGGTGATCGTCGGTCGGCCGGGCGGGCCGGCGATCCGGGACTCCGAGGTGGCCCGGCTGGGGCACCTCGCCGGACTCACGTCGGTGGTCACCGGGCGGTCGCCGCTGGCGATCCTGGACTGATGGTCGACACATAGAGTCGGCTCCGTGCCGACCAGCCTGCGTCTCGAGATCTTCCCGGCCGACCTGAACGCGACCGTCCGCTTCTATGTCGACCTGCTGGGGTTCTCGATCGTCGAGGATCGGCGGACGGATCAGTTGCCCTACATCAGCCTGGCGCGGGACGGGTTTCGGCTGGGGGCGGTCGCGGTTCCGGGCGGGTTCGCCGCCCACCGGCACCCGCCCACCGGGGTGGAGATCGTCGTCGAGGTCGACTACCTGCACGCCGAACGGGACCGGATCGCCCGCGCGGGGTGGCCGATCGAGGAGGACATCACGCTGCGGCCGTGGGGGCTCAAGGACTTCCGGATCCTCGACCCGGACGGCTACTACCTGAGGTTCACCACCCATGGCCGATGAGCAGACATTCGACGCCGTCGTGCAACGGCCCGACGACGGGTCCGGCCATGCGCTGGCCGTGCCGTTCGACCCGGTCGAGGTGTTCGGTCGGGTCCGCGCCCCGGTGCTGGTGTCGGTGGCCGGCCACGCGCCGTTCCGCACCACCCTCGCCTCGTACGGCGGGACGACGTGGATCGGCCTGCGCAAGGCGCAGCTGCGCCCCGATGCCAGGGCCGCCTTCGACCGGCTCTCCTTCAGTCACCGCCGCGAGTACGCGCAATGGGTCGGGTCGGCCAAACGGGTCGACACGCGCGCCCGACGGGCGTCCGCCACGGTCGATCGCCTGCTGGGGCGACCGATCTGAGGCTGCCCGGCGTTTCCGCGGAAACGTCATTTCGGACATTTCACCCGCGGGTCAACGGCGGCGCCACCAGCGGTTGCGGCCGGACAGGGCGAGCAGTTCGGTGAGGTCGTCGGTGCATCCGGGAACCGGGATCGGCGGGGCGAACGCCTCCGGCCGGAACCAGTGGTCCTTGGACTGCTTGGTCCGCTCCAGCACCGCGGCCAGCAGGTCGTTGGGCAGCTCGTCCGGCGCGCCGATCGCCCGGGCCAGGTCCCAGGTGTGGATTGCCAGGTCGGCGGTCAACAACCAGCCGAGGTCCTCCAGGGTCGACGGATGACCGCTGGGCAGCGGGGCCGTCGCGGACCAATCACGCACGCCCTCGAAGGCCGCGGTCGAGCCCGCCGAAGCCGCCGCCCACGCCGTCACCAGCTCCGCTCCTTGCGCGGAGGTGGCCACGGTCCTCCGCCCGGTCAACTCCCCGGCGAACCGGTTCTGCACGTTGACGACGTGCCGGACGAGCCGCTGTACGTCCCACTCGGCATTGGGCGTGCTGGAGGTCCACTGGTCCGGCCCGACCGCCCGGACCCGGCTGTCGAACTGGCGGACCGCGCTGCGGTAGAAGGGTACGAGCATCATCCGGGCAGTGGATCACGAACCCGCGTTGGTCGCCACGGCGCGGGCCGCGTCGGGCCCGTCCGCCAGCAGCACCCGGAAGCCGGCCTCGTCCAGGATCGGGACACCGAGCGAGAGTGCCTTGTCGTACTTGGTTCCCGGGCTCTCCCCGACCACAACGAAGGCGGTCTTGGCCGACACCGACCCGGCCGCCTTGGCTCCCCGTTCCAGCAGCGCGGCCTTCGCCTCGTCCCGGGAGAAGGTGTCGAGCCCGCCGGTCACCACGACGGACAGGCCGGCCAGGGTCTGCTCGGGCCGCTCGGCGATCTCGTCCGCCATTCGCACGCCGGCGTCCGCCCACGTGTCGACGATCCGCCGGTGCCAGTCGACGGTGAACCACTCGATGACGGCGTCGGCGATCGTGGGGCCGACCCCTTCGGCGCCGGCCAGGTCGTCCCGGGAGGCGGTCCGGATGGCCTGGATCGAGCCGAACTGCTGGGCCAGCGCCCGAGCGGCGGTGGGCCCGACGTGCCGGATGGACAGCGCGACGAGCACCCGCCAGAGCGGCTGGTTCTTCTGTTTCTCCAGGTTCTGCAGGAGCTTGCGTCCGTTGGCGGACAGCGCGCCGGCCTTGGTGGTGAACAGCGGGACGGTGAGCAGACGTTCCTCGGTCAGCTCGAAGATGTCACCCTCGTCGGTGATCGCCCCGGCGTTCAGCAGGGCGACGGCCGCCTCGTAGCCCATGCCTTCGATGTCGAACGCTCCCCGCCCGGCCAGGTGGAAGACCCGCTCCCGGAGCTGGGCGGGGCAGCTGCGAGCGTTCGGACAGCGGATGTCGACGTCGTTCTCCTTCGCCGGCGCCAGCGTCGTGCCGCATTCCGGGCAGTGCGTGGGCATCACGAAGTCGCGAAGCTCCCGCCCTTCGCGCAGGTCGACCACCGGGCCGAGGATCTCCGGGATGACGTCGCCGGCCTTGCGCACCACGACGGTGTCGCCGATCCGGACGCCCTTACGGAGCACCTCGTCCCGGTTGTGCAGGGTGGCCATGCCAACGGTCGAGCCCGCGATCAGCACCGGCTCCAGCACCGCGAAGGGGGTGACCCGACCCGTGCGGCCCACGTTGACCTGGATGTCGCGGAGCAGGGTGGTGGCCTCCTCGGGCGGGTACTTGTAGGCGATCGCCCACCGGGGGGCCCGCGACGTGGCCCCGA
>JBIOVW010000851.1:0-4584 GCA_044867945.1 Nakamurella sp.
TGGTCGCGGGCGCCGCCGCCGCGGGCGTCCCGGCCATGGCCGTCGGTTCCCGCGACCTGGACATCACCGACAGCACGGCCGTCCAACAGGTTCTCGGTTACTTCGCGGCACAGGCGGCGGCCGCCGAGCAGCGCGCGGTCGTCGTCAACGCAGCGGCGTACACCGCCGTCGACGACGCCGAGACGAACCGCGCCGCCGCGTTCGCGGTGAACGCCGACGGACCCGGGTACCTCGCCGTCGCCGCGCAGCGCCTTGGCCTTGGCCTGATCCACGTGTCCACCGACTACGTGTTCCCCGGCGACGGGACCCGTCCGTACCGCGCGGCCGACCCCACCGGCCCGCGGAGCGTCTACGGCGCGTCCAAGCTGGCCGGCGAGCAGCGGGTGCGCGACGCCCACCCGGACGCGCACATCGTGCGCACCGCGTGGGTGTGGGGCGCCGCCGGCGGCAACTTCGTCAAGACCATCGCCCGGCTGGCCGCCACCCGGCCGACCCTGCGGGTGGTCGACGACCAGCGGGGCACGCCGACCTACACCGTCGACCTCGCGGCCGGTCTGCTGGAACTGGCCGCGGCCGACGTGCCCGGTGGCGTCCGGCACGCCACCAACGCCGGGGAGACCACCTGGTACTCCTTCGCCCGGGCGATCCTGGAGGAGTTGGGCGAGGACCCGGAGCGGGTCGGGCCGACCACCACCGACGAGTTCCCCCGCCCGGCGCCCCGCCCGGCGTATTCGGTGCTGTCCGCAGACGAGTGGGCGTCGGCCGGGCTGACGCCGCTGCGGCCCTGGCGGGAGGCGCTGGCCGCCGGCTTCGCCGCCACCCCCGACGCCTTCCGGGTCGGCGGATCCGCACCGGGACAGGGTTGATCGACAGTGACTGGTCCGACGCTGAGCGTGGCGCTGGACGGTGCGCCGCTCCTGGGTCGGCGCACCGGCATCGGCCGATACACCGAACATCTGATGAGCGCGCTGGTGCGGCGCGGTGACATCAGGGTGTCGGTGCTGGCGATCACCCTCCGCGGCGGTGGACAACTGCGCGAGGCCGTACCCCCCGGGGTGCGGACCAGGTCGGTGCGGTTCTCCGCCCGGCTGATGCACCTGGCCTGGTCACGGTCGCAGTTCCCACCGATCAGCCTGCTCACCCGCGGCCTCGACGTGTACCACGGCACCAACTTCGTGCTGCCGCCGATCGGACGGGTCGGCGGCGTCATCACCATCCACGACATCGCGTACCTGACCATGCCCGACGTGGTGGACGACGCCAGTCAGCGGCTGCGCGCGCTGGTGCCCAGCGCGCTGCGGCGGGTGGGCGCCGTCGTCACGCCGTCGCAGACCACCGCAGATCGTGTGCGCGAGGCCTATCCCGGAATCGTGCCGGAGATCGTCGTCACCCCGCTGGGTGTCGACCCGTCCTGGCTGCGAGCGATCACGCCGGACGACGCGGTGCGCCGGCGGCTGGGCCTGCCCGCCGACTACTTCCTGTTCGTCGGCACCCGGGAACCGCGCAAGGACCTGCGGACGCTGGTGGCCGCCTACCGGCTGCTGCGTGAATCGGCCGGTCCCGACGTGCCCACCCTGCTGCTGGTCGGACCGACGGGGTGGGGGCCCGAACTCGAGCAGGCCCCCGGCGTGCAGGTGCACGACTACGCCCCCGCCGGGGACCTCGAGGCGATCGTCGCCGGGGCGCGGGCTCTGGTGATGCCGTCCCGGGACGAGGGCTTCGGCCTGCCGGCACTGGAGGCCCTGGCGACCGGCACCGCGGTGATCGTCAGCGACATCCCGGCGCTGCGGGAGGTCACCGGCGATCATGCGGCCGCGGTGTTCCCGGTCGGCGACGCACCGGCGCTGGCCGAGGCGCTGGCCGGGACATTGACGACGACCGTCGGCGACGACGTGCGGGCGCGTCGCCGCGAGTACGCCGCAGGCTGGACCTGGGACCGGTGTGCGGAACGGACGATCGAGGCCTACCGGATCGCCGCCCACTGACGCCGGCGGCCGGGGCCGGCGGGGCGAGGTGCCAGGATCAGCCGCACAGCGACGCGACGGTCAGCGCGACCCCTTCAGGTTGCCGGCGCGACCGCGGCTGAAGTCGTCCACACCGTGACGGTGTGCCCGTCGCCGAGCAGCCGGTCGACCAGCGCCGAGCCGATGAAACCGGCACGCCGGTCACCATTACCCGCATCTCAGAAGGGTCCCATTCGTCGGGTCGAACCAGGGCATGGACGTGCCGGCGCGTTCGGTGGTGCCTCGACGGCCCGCGATCAGGTGGTGGGGGCGACCGCCGTGGACGCCGACGGGTCGGTGCCGGCGGCGGTGATGCCCACCCGCTGTCCCAGCCACGGCATCACATGGGTGAGCCCGGCCACCGGTACGCCCCAGTCGTGGCCGAGACCCGGTGCCTCCCAGTACTGCACGTCCATGCCTGCCGCCTGGGCCGCGGCGTACAGCTTCTTCACCCCCGGCATCATCACCCCGTCGTCGGAGCCCACGATGAACCAGCCGGCGCTGTCCGGGAACTTCTTGGTGGCCAGGATGTCCAGCGGGTTGATCGCCCTGAACTTGGCCTCGTCTCCGCCGAACGCCTGCTGCACCGTGTCCTGGTGGGTGCCGAGGGTGGGCTCCTGTTCGCCGGAGAAGTCCAGGAACGTCGGGTAGATGTCCGGATGGGCGGTGGCCATCTGGAATGCGCAGGTGCCGCCGTAGGAGAAGCCGCCGATCGCCCACTTCTCCGGCCGCGGGTCGACCCGCAGTTGGGCCTTGATCGCGTCGGGAACGTCCTTGGACAGGTAGGTCCCCACGTTGCCGAGGTTGGAGTCGGTGCACAGCGGGTTGCTCACCTGACCACCGGTCGCGTCGGGCATCACCACGACCGGCGTGATCCCGTTGTGCTGGGCGGCGTAGGCGTTCATCACGTCCTGAACCCGGTCGCCGATGGTCCAGTCGCCCGGGCCGCCGGGTATTCCGTGCATCAGGATCAGCACCGGCAGCGGTTCGGGGTCGTCCGCGAAGTAGGCGGGCGGCAGGTAGACGTAGCTCTCCCGCGGCTGGAACCCGGAGCTGGTACCGGGCAGTGAAATCGTGCTGACCTTGCCGCCGTCGGTGGGGATGTTCGCGCCGGTCGGCGTCCACGAGTCGGCCAGCGCGCCGGACGGCAGGGCGGTGGTCGAACCGGGCGTCAGGCTGGGGATGACGTCGCCGGTGTCCGCGGGTCCGAACAGGTCGCCGAGCCGGGGGTACTCCAGGTACGACTTGTTGATCTGGTTGCCGGCCATCGCCAGCACCAGCAGGCCGGCGAGGATCGCGACCGCCTTGCGCCACCAGGGGGTGCGGAACAGGGAGGCCGCGGCCAGCAACAGCCCGGCCAGCCCGACGCCGATCCAGACGATGTCCGAGGTGGTCAGGTCCTGGCCGATCACGGACATGGCGACGGTGTTCCCGAGGATCCAGGCCAGCACCGCGCTGACGACCACGGTGGCCGGAACGATGTACAGCCACCACCACCGTTCGCGCCGGGCCAGCAGGAACACCCCGCCGGCGACGCCGAGCACGATCAGGGTCCATGGCAGAGCGCCGTCCAGCAGCGAGACACCCACGTGCGACCACCGTCCCCACGTCTGTGGCCGGCCACGGCCGGTTCCCTGCAAGAGGTTAAGTCCGGACGGTCGACCCGGTCGACCCGGTCGACCGGGGCCGGCTCGTCCCAAGTCGGCCGAGGCTTGCGAAGCGGAGTCAGTCGACGACGGCAGCGGGTTGCCCGCGCCACAAATGCGAGGGTCGCGCCGGCAATTCGGGGCGCGACGTGCGTAAAGCTGGCGCGGAGCCGCTTCGCGCCACAAATGTGTGCCCGCCGCCAATGAGCACAGCGCGGTCCCTATCTGTGCCAACCTGTCCCGGTGCCCGTGCTGACCCTCGTCGTCGACCAGTTGCTCGCACCCGTGCCGGGCGGGACCGGCCGGTACGCGCGGGAGATCACCGCGGCCCTCGCGAAGCGTCCGCGGCCTGGCTGGCGGGTGCGCACGGTGACCGCGTGGCACCGGGACACGGACGAGGCGCGCGTCGCCGGCGCGGACGGGCCGCATCGCCTGCCGGCCGGTCGCCGGGCGCTGGCCGAACTGTGGCGGCGGGGCCTTCCGCCGACCGTCCGCGGGGATCGCGTGCACACCGTCACCCCGCTCGCCCCGCCCCGCCGGGATGGCCTGGTGGTGGCCGTCTGGGACACGGTGCCCTGGACGCACCCCGAGACGCTGACGCCGCGCGGGGCGCAATGGCATCGGGACATGGTGGAGCGGGCGGTCCGGCGCGCGGACGCGATCGTGGTGTCCTCCCGGGCCGTCGCGGAGCAGCTGCAGGCCCTGTTTCCGCAGGCCAAGGCCCGGGTCGAGGTGATCGGGCTGGGCGTCACCCCGCTGCCGCCGCCGCCGGACTCGGCCGCCCGCAGGGACCGGCTGGGTCTTCCCGACCGGTATGTGCTGTCCGTGGCCACCCTCGAACCGCGCAAGGGGCTGGACGTGCTGATCCGTGCGATGGCCCGGCCGCCGGTGGGTGCTGCGCATCTGGTGCTGGTCGGCCCGCCGGGCTGGGGCGG
>JBIOVW010000852.1:0-2140 GCA_044867945.1 Nakamurella sp.
CGACACTCTCGTCGGCCGAAGTCAGCCCCTGCTGATCGGTCGGTCCCAGCGCCACGGTGAAGTGGTTCGGGGCGACCGAGACCGAACCCTGCCGTTCGACGCGGTCGGCCGCCTCCCGCTGCAGCGCGTCCGCCACCTCGGCCGGCTGGACCTTGCCGCCGAAAAGCCGGGCGAAGGTGTTGCCGACGGCGCCCTGGAGCTTGCGCTCGAAAGTCTGAATGGCGCCCATCGCCACCTCCCACCCGGTGCTCGTCCATTGCGCGAAGTCCGTACGTTCAGGTTCGGCGGGCATGCGAACGAGTGATCACAGCCCAGCCCTGATCGTAGTGGGGACGCTGCCGAGCGGTTCGGGTTGCTCCTCGTCACCGTGCGTTGCAGTTCGGCATCGTTCCGATGCGATGGTGGGTCAGTCCGATACGGGCACCGCGCGCACGTCGACGTCCACCCGCCATCGTGTGACAAAGGTGCGCTGTGGACCCACCGATCCCACACGATGACCGTGGAGGGACTCAGGCGGTGCGGTCCAGGATTTCCCGCACCAGCCACATCGGGGTGTGCGGGTGCAGGAAGGCGAACCGGCCGACCGTCTCGCCCTCCCACTTCGTCGGCGGGATGAACGCGACTCCCTCGTCGTGCAGCGCATTCGCCCAGGTGTCGTAGTCGGCGGGTGACCAGCCGACCCGGCGGAACAGGACAACCCCCAGGTCGGGCTCCCGGATCAGCTGAAGGTGCGGCGTCTGTGCGATCAGATCGGCCGTCTGCCGGGCCAGGTCCACCGCGACCTCGATCGCCTCCCGGTAGGCGTCGATGCCGTGCACGGCCAACGAGAACCACAGCGGCAGACCGCGGGCCCGGCGGGTCAGGTGATAGGCGTAGTCGGTCGGGTTCCACTCGCCGGCGGTGGCGTCGGTGTGGATGACGTCCAGGTAGGACGCGTCTTGGGTGTGGGTGGCCTTGGCCCGCGCCGGCTCCCGGTAGAGCAGCGCGCAGCAGTCGAACGGGGCGAACAGCCACTTGTGCGGGTCCAGAATGAACGAGTCGGCCAGCTCCAGGCCCGCGTACTTGGGCTTGAGCGAGCGTGCGAACACGCCCGAGCCCCCGTAGGCGCCGTCGACGTGGAACCACCAGTCGCGCTCACGGGCCAGCGTCCCCACGCCGGCCAGGTCGTCGATGATGCCGGCATTGGTGGTGCCGGAGGTGCAGACGACCGCGACGACGTCCGAAGTATCAGTTCCGGCGATCCCGGCGCGGACCGCCGCGGCGGTGAGGCGGTGGTCCGGGGTGTGCACCACCAGCGCGTCCATCTCCAGCAGGCGCAGCGTGTTCACGATCGACGAGTGCGCATCCTCGCCGACCACCACGCGCGGCCGGCGGCCGGCCAGGCTGTCGCCCAGCCGGTGCTTGCCGGTATCCCGGGCCACGGCCAGGGCGGACAGGTTGCCGGCGGAGCCGCCGGAGACGAAGCAGCCGCCTGCGCCCTGGGGCAGGCCGGCCTCGTCGGCGATGACCCGCAGGGCGGTGTTCTCGGCCGCGATCGCGCCGGACGCCTCCAGCCAGGAGATGCCCTGGATGGACGCGGAGGACACCACCATGTCGAACAGCAGGCTGGCCTTGGTCGGCGCGGCCGGGATGAACCCGAGGAAGCGGGGGCTGTCGGCGGAGATGATGCTCGGCGCGATCACCGATGAGTAGACGCCCAGCACCTCGTCCGGCTGGCGGGCCCGGTCCCGGATCAGCCCGTCCAGTTCCCGATACAGGTCTTTGGGCGCGCGGGTGCCGCGGTCCAGCGGGACCGGCGTCATGCGCAGCCGGTTCTCGGCGTAGGCGAGCACGCTGCGGACCATCGCGTCTGTGGTCTGGTCGACCGAATGCATTGGGTATCAGTCCTTCTCGGTGGGATAGGCGGGCAGGCCGACCTTCTCGGGCCGGCCGAGGCCGGAACCGTCGAGGGCATCCGCCCGACCGTGCTAGCCTATTCGGCGTCGCTTGGGCAAGTGGCGAAATGGCAGACGCGCACGGTTCAGGTCCGTGTGTCCGAAAGGACGTGGGGGTTCAACTCCCCCCTTGCCCACGAGAAATCGGCCTCGCATGGTCGGAAGCACGGCTTCCTTCCCGCGGGGCTTTTTCTTTGCGCTAGCCC
>JBIOVW010000853.1:0-3593 GCA_044867945.1 Nakamurella sp.
GCGCTGGACGAGGTCGCCGACCACTACCGCAAGGCGCGGCGGGACCCCGACTTCCTGGCCCGCTTCGACGACCTGGCGGTCAACTACGCCGGTCGGCCCAGCCCGCTGTCCGACGCCCCCCGGCTGACCGCGGAGATCGGCGGGGCACGGATCCTGCTCAAACGTGAGGATCTCAACCACACCGGCAGCCACAAGATCAACAACGTGCTCGGCCAGGCCCTGCTGGCCAAGCAGATGGGCAAGACCCGGCTGATCGCGGAGACCGGCGCCGGCCAGCACGGGGTGGCCACCGCGACCGCCGCGGCGCTGCTCGGCCTGGACTGCTGCATCTACATGGGTCGGGTGGACACCGAACGCCAGGCCCTCAACGTCGCCCGGATGCGCCTGCTCGGTGCCGAGGTGGTCGCCGTCGAGGCCGGGTCGGCCACGTTGAAGGACGCCATCAACGAGGCGTTCCGGGACTGGGTGGCCACCGTCGAGAACACCTTCTACCTGTTCGGAACGGTCGCCGGGCCGCACCCGTTCCCGGTGATCGTCCGCGACTTCCAACGGATCATCGGCCTGGAGGCGCGCGCCCAGGTGCTCGACCGCACCGGACGGCTGCCCGACGCGGTCGCCGCCTGCGTCGGCGGCGGATCCAACGCCATGGGCATCTTCCACGCGTTCCTGGACGATCCGGGCGTGCGGCTGGTCGGCCTGGAGGCAGGCGGCGATGGCATCGAGACCGGCCGGCACGCCTCAACGATCAGCGGCGGGTCGGTCGGTGTGCTGCACGGCGCCCGCTCCTACCTGTTGCAGGACGACGACGGGCAGATCATCGAGTCGCACTCGATCAGCGCCGGCCTGGACTACCCGGGCGTCGGGCCCGAGCACTCGCACCTGGCCGAGATCGGTCGCGCCGAATACCGCTCCATCACCGACACCCGGGCCATGGACGCGTTCGCGCTGCTGGCCCGCACCGAGGGCATCATCCCGGCCATCGAGTCCGCGCATGCCGTGGCCGGCGCGGTCGACCTGGCCCGGGAGATCGGGCCGGCCGGCGTCGTGCTGGTCAACGTGTCCGGTCGCGGCGACAAGGACATGGAGACCGCCATGCGCTGGTTCGGACTGGCCGAGCCGACCGGGGCGGTGCAGTGACCATTCTCGACGACATGTTCAAAGGCCTGCGTGCGCACCGGGCCGCGCTGGTCGGTTACCTGCCCGCCGGCTACCCCGACCTGGCCGGATCCAAGGAGTTGTTCGCGGCGATCGTCGACGGCGGGTGCGACCTAGTGGAGGTCGGCCTGCCGTTCTCCGACCCGGTGCTGGACGGGCCGGTCATCCAGCACGCCGCCCAGCAGGCCCTGGCGGGCGGGTTCCGGGTGCGGGACACCTTCGACATCGTCGAGTCGGTGAGGACCCACGGCGGCCGCGCCGTGGTCATGACGTACTTCAATCCGGTGCTGGCCTACGGGGTGGACGCGTTCGTCCGGGACCTGGCCGCGGCCGGCGGAGCGGGGGTCATCACCCCTGATCTGATCGTCGACGAGGCCGACGAGTGGCTCGATGCCGTGCGCAGGTACGGCATCGACCCCATCTTCCTGGTCGCCCCGTCGTCGTCGGTGGAGCGGATCACGCTGACCGCCGCGGCCGGCGGCGGCTTCCTGTATGCGGCGTCGGTGATGGGGGTGACCGGCGCGCGCGACCAGGTGTCCACCGCGGCGCCGGGCCTGGTGGCCCGTTGCCGGACGGTCACCGACCTGCCGATCGGGGTGGGTCTGGGCGTGCGGACCGGTGAGCAGGCCCGCGAGATCGCCGAGTACGCCGACGCCGTCATCGTCGGGTCGGCATTCGTCAGCGCCGCACACGAGGGGCCGGACGCCGCGGCCCGGCTGGCCGGCGAGCTCGCCGACGGCATCCGCTCGGCCGCTCGTTCCGGCCGCGCTGATCAAAGCACCAGTTTCGCGCCGGTTTCGTCCGGTTCAGTGACGAAATGATCAGCGCGGCAGCCGGCGGCGGCATGACCACGTATCTGGCGGCGATCCCGTCGCCGCCGCAGGGGGTCTGGTACGTCGGGCCGGTCGCCCTCCGCGCCTACGCCATCTGCATCATCGCCGGCATCGTCGCGGCCGTCTGGATCGGCAACAAGCGGTTCGTCGCCCGGGGCGGCCGCCCCGGCCGGGTCACCGACATCTCCGTGTTCGCCGTGCCGTTCGGCATCATCGGCGGCCGGCTGTACCACGTCATCACCGACAACCAGCTGTACTTCGGCGAGGGCCGCAACCCCTGGAACGCATTCGCGATCTGGAACGGGGGACTGGGCATCTGGGGGGCGATCGCCCTCGGCGCGGTCGGCGCCTGGATCGGCTGCCGCTACTACAAGGTCCCGCTGAGCGCGTTCGCCGATTCCGTCGCGCCCGGCATCGCGGTGGCCCAGGCGATCGGCCGCTTGGGCAACTACTTCAACCAGGAGCTGTTCGGCGCGCCCACGACCGTGCCGTGGGGGCTGGAGGTCTTCGTCCGTACCCCGGGTGGCGTCGCCGGCGTCGTTCCCGCCGACGGCAACTGCGAGTTCGCCACCGAATACGTCAAGGCCACCCCCGAGCTCCTCTGTGGGACCTACCAGCCCACGTTCCTGTACGAACTGCTGTGGTGCCTGGGCGTCGCCGCCCTGGTGGTCTGGGCGGACAAGCGGTTCACCCTCGGCGGTGGACGCGCGTTCGCCGTGTACGTAGGGGGGTACACCCTCGGCCGGGTGTGGATCGAGATGCTGCGGATCGATCCGGCCAACCACTTCCTCGGTCTGCGGATCAACGTGTTCACCTCGATCATCGTGTTCCTCGGCGCGGTGCTGTTCCTCTACCTGCGGCGGAATGTGCCGCGGGAGGACCCGGCGCTGGTGTGGGGTCCGGACCGCAAGAGCCGCAAGGCGCCGGCCGGCGACGCCACGTCGTAGGCACCCCCGCACGCCCCATGCGAGCAGCGGGATCGTCGTCGTGATCATCGGTTCCGATCGCATGACGGATCAGACGGACAACCGGTACAGGCGGGCCGACACCCTCGCCGACGGGCGCCGGCACCGAGGAGGGCGCCGACGGGCTCTGTCCGGTCGGCCAACTGACTTGTAGAATGCGGTGAATCGGCGACCGGCTCGACGACGCTCGGACGCCGATCGAAATGGGCTGATCGATATGGGCATCGTCGTCTCGTTCATTCCGTGGATCGTGTACTGGATCCTGGTCGGCAACGTGGCGTTTCAGCTTGCCGTCACGATCGCCTTCGCGATCGCGCTTCTCGGCCTAATGGTCACCCGCGCCTCCCACAAGTCCCTGCACACCTTGGACGTCGGGAACATTGCCGTCTTCGCGGCGCTGGTGCTGGCCGCGTACGTGGTGCCGACCGACACGCTGGAACGATGGCTGCAGCCGTTGAGCAACGCGGGTCTGTTCCTGATCGTGCTCGTCGGGGTGCTCATAGGTCGGCCGTTCGTGCGGGAATACGCGGTCGCCGCGGTGGACGAACAGACCGCGAAGACCGACAGTTTCCGTGCCATCACGGTCGCGATGACCTGGATGTGGGTGGTCGCATTCGGCGGTATGACGGTCTCCAGCCTG
>JBIOVW010000854.1:0-3328 GCA_044867945.1 Nakamurella sp.
TGGCGGGCGAAGCCGAACCGGCGGCGAGAGTGCGGGCACCCGGTGGCGGCCGGAAGAGTCTGGCCGAGTTGGATCCAGGATTGTTGTTGCAGCTCAAGGCTTTCGTGGATCCGGAGACTCGTGGGGACCCGATGTCGCTGCTGGTCTGGACGACGAAGTCGACACGGAACCTGGCCGATGCGTTGACCGAACTCGGGCATCCGGTGAGTGATCGTACGGTGGCGCGGATGCTCGCCGATCTGGGATTCAGTCTGCAGGGCAACGCCAAGGTCCTGGAAGGCAGCCAGCATGCGGACCGGGACGCCCAGTTCCGTTACCTGCACGAGCAGGTCACCGAACACGCTGCGGCGGGTCACCCCGTCATCTCGGTCGACACAAAAAAGAAGGAACTGGTCGGTATCTACAAGAATGGTGGAAAGGAATACCGGCCGACGAAATCACCGGAGCCGGTGAACGTGCACGACTTTCCTGACAAGGAACTCGGAAAGGCGATCCCGTACGGTGTCTACGACGTGTCCGCGAACGCCGGATGGGTGTCGGTCGGCACCGACCATGACACCTCCGCGTTCGCTGTACAAACGCTCCGCCGCTGGTGGGACACCATCGGCAAGGGCCGGCATCCCGACGCTGACCGGTTGTTGATCTGCGCGGACGGCGGTGGTTCCAACGGATCTCGGGTCCGGGCCTGGAAGATCGAGTTGGCGAAATTCGCGGCCGATGCGGGCCTGCGGGTCACCGTCTGCCACCTACCACCCGGCACCAGCAAGTGGAATAAAATCGAGCACAGGCTGTTCTCGCAAATCACGATGAACTGGCGCGGTCGGCCCTTGATCAGCCACCAGGTCATCGTCGACCTCATCGCCGCGACCACCACCATCACCGGCCTGACCGTCCAATGCGTCCTGGATACCGCCGAGTACCCGATCGGCGTCAAGTACACGAACGCCGACATCGACGCGTTGCCACTGATCCGCCACGACTTCCACGGCAACTGGAATTACACCCTGACGCCACCCGACACGCCCTAACGGTCACCTACGTTATTTATTCGCGGGCCCTAACGAGCTCGACCGGATGCCCGCCTCAAAGCTGTCAGGCCCCCACAAGGGGATTGAACCATCGGGCGGTAATTCGGTGAGTCAGGTGGTGGGGGCGGTGGTTGCTCGCAGATAGGTCAGCACGGCCAGGACGCGGCGGTCGCCGTCGGGGGATTCGGCGATGCCGAGCTTGATGAAGATCTGCCGGACGTGCCACTCAAGGGTGCGTCGGGAGACGTCCAGGCGGTCGGCGATCGTCGGGTTCGCCAGCCCCTGCGCGACCATCGAGAGCACCTCGACTTCGCGGGCGCTGAGCGGGGCCAGCGGGCCCTCGGCTCGGGGATGGGTGACCAGCCGTTCGACGACCGCCGGGTCGACCAGGCATTCGCCCGACGTCACCCGGGTGAGCGCGTCGACCAGGACCGTGCCGGCGGCCAAATGGTCCTTGAGCAGGTAGCCGACATGGCTGGGAGCATGGGTGAGCAGCTCCACGGCGTAGCCGGACTCCAGGTACTGCGAGAGCACCAGAACCCCGGTCCCCGGCCGGATCCGGGCGATGATCCGGGCCGCGTGGAGACCTTCCACGGTGAAGCTGGGTGGCATCCGGATGTCGACGACGGCCGCGTCAGGCAGGGTCAGTTGCACCTCTCGCAGCAGCGAGGGGACGTCCGGGACGGTGGCCAGGACCAGGTGGCCGGCCTCCTCGAGTAGCCGGCTGACGCCCTCCCTGATCAGCAGCGCGTCGTCGGCGATGACGACCCTCACGGGTGTTCCCGCTGTGAGTCGACCAGGGGGATTCGCGCCGTCAGCACCGTGCCGCCGCCGGCCGCGGGGGCGACGGTGAGCCGACCGCCCAGGGCCGCGATCCGGTCGGTCAATCCGCGCAGCCCGGTTCCCCTGGCGGGGTCGGCGGTTCCATGACCGTCATCGGTCAGCGTGGCGACGACGTCGTTCCCGACGGTCTGGACGACGAGGTCGACGGTCCGGGCATCGGCGTGTCGGGCCACGTTGGTCAGGCCCTCGGTGCACACGAAGTACAGGGCGGCCTCGACGGCGGGCGGGTAGCGGCGGTCGTCGATCCGCATGGACACCGGGACCGGTGAGCGCCCGGCGATCGCTGGCAGGGCCGCGGTGAGCCCTCTGTCGGACAGGGCCTGCGGTCGTAGACCGGTCGATAGTTCATGCAGGTCCTGACGCAGGCCGGCCAGTTCCTCGAGGGCGGGCGCCGCGACGGCTCGTGGGAGCGCCGCGAGGTGCGCCTGAACCTCGTCCAGCAAGTCGTGCTCGGCGTGTGCCAGCTCCTGCGCGAATCGTCGCCGTTCGACGTCGGCGGCCTCGACGACCCGGCGCCGGGAAGCTTGCACCTCGGCGAGCCGCGCCCGGATCTCCGTATCGAGGCGGTCGTTCGCGACGGCCAGTCCGGCCACCGCGCGAGCACCCGCGATCAGGGTCGGGTCGTCGCCGGCGGTGCCGCCGTGGATGATCACGGCGGCGGGTTCGGCCAGGTCGTCCAGGGGCAGGATGGTCCGCCCGACCCGGGCTCGGTCCGGAATCGGCCGCCCATGGCCATCGAGGTAGTCGCCCATGGGACTGAGGTAGGCCAGTTGCGCGCTCTTGTCGCCGAGGGCCCGGCGCAGTTCCTTCTCCAGTTCGTCGGGCTGCGCCCGCGCGCTGACGTGTTGCACCAGGTCGGCGATGGTGTCGTCGGTCCACGCTCCGCGTAGCAGGTCGATCAGCAGGAAGGTCGCCAGCGCGGCTACCACGACGTCGTAGCCGACGGCTACCGCGAGATCGGCGTGCCAGCCGAGGAGCCGATTGGCGGCGCCGGCGACCAGTACGGCGGCGAAGGCCAGTGCCGCCCGCAGCCCCGGAACCGAGGCCTTGCGGGCCGGGCCCGTGGTGTGCACGTGCACGTCGACGGCCGCTACGACCACCAGCAGCGCCACCAGGAGGGTTACCCACGGGTTGCGGCCCAGGGACTCGATCAGTGAGGCCAGCCAGGCCAGCATCACGGCCGCCACGGCCAGCGGCCGCAGCAGGCGGCCCGTGGGATGACCCAGGTGCAGGTGGACGAGTGCACCGCGGTGCAGCAGTTCCGCCCCGGGCACCACCGCACCGACGAACCAGGTGACTCCCGCGACGAGCAGGATGCGCCCCTCCCACAACGTCGGGCGGCGCCGCCAGGCGATCAGGCCACCAACACACAGCACGACACCGACCATGATGTCGGCGACGACGAACGCCGCCGGACTCATCGGGTCCTGCCCGCGAGGCGGTCGATGGCCGGCCCG